>NZ_LWFX01000001.1:0-19985 GCF_001635175.1 Alcanivorax sp. HI0083
GTCACCAGGGAACTCATTTTCCGATCCGACGGGCAGCCCGCCAGACAATGCCCGGTGAGCGCGCATTGCTTCACATTGCGCTGCGCCGGTTTCCAGGAGAACTGCATTTTCTCGCAGCCCTGAATCACCTTGTGGGCGCAGGCATTGATTTCGTGGGCTTCGTTGATGTGAATCTGTAGCTGGTCGGCCACCGTATCCAGATACGGGCGAAACTTTTCCGCAGACAAATTATCCAGCCCGTACTTGGCAGCCCAGCCATCAAGCACGTCATCGCCGGGCTCTTCCATGACGCAGGCACCAATCACCGTGGATCCCCCCACGCAGGCACCCTGCACAAAAATAATATCCGCAGTGGTGTTCACCTGGCCTACCTGATCCTGATAGATCTTGGTCATGGTATCGCCAAGGTGCTCGGTAAAGGCCGAGCTGGGATAGTACCGCCCGGATTCCAGCACCAGCACATCCCGACCGGCCTTGGCCATTTCATAGGCCACCATGGCACCGGCGGCGCCGGAGCCCACCACCACCACATCGGTTTTCAGTGTAAATCGCTTGCCCAGGCTGGCATCCAGTGCCACATCTTTTGCCTGGGTGACAGGAACCCCGTCCCGGGCTACTCGTACAAACGCCATTATTATTCTCCGCCCTTACGCCCGTGGTAACGGGGCATTCCCCAATCGTCGTACACCCCACAACTCCGTCACCGGCCCGTGATATTCCAGGCCCGGCCAGGTGCGCTCGTCACGCCAGTAGTTCAATGCCACCAGCGCTTTCAGGGTGGTCATCAGCCCGCGTTCAAAGAACGAGCCTTCCTGCATGGCATCCACATAAGCCAGGGCCTTGTCATCGGGCAAACGGGTAAAACGGCTGAACTTGAAGCTGACCATGGGACGGTTGTTGAACACCCAAATCCCCAGCCCCAGCAGTTCGCGGGTCTGCGGCGGCATTCGCTGGGCCATGGCATCCACGTTTTTTATGGTGGGTACGACATCCGTACTAGAGGGCAACCCATAACGATCAGCGGGGATCATCACCTCGGTAAGGCGGGTGATCACCTCGACTTCGTCGTCATTGAGGCTGTGGTACTCGAGGGTTTCCGGCGCCTCACGGCGGCCGAATAGACTGGAACAGCCGGTGGTGAACGCGGCACCCGCCAGCACACTGGTTCGCAAGAACCCGCGGCGGCTCAGGGGCTCAAGGCCGCCCAGAAAGCCGGGCAGCGGCGCACGGTTATTATTCTTCATTCAGACCCTCTCCTGGGCAGGCCTGTTCTCTTTCAGGCCCTTGTTGTTATTGGTGGAGCGGTATTTGCCATGGTTGTTATCCCCCGAGTCTATAACAAACCGTTACAAACGCCAAAGCCCCCGGCGCAACCGGGGGCAGGCATTATGATCAAGCGGAAATACGCTATGGCGAAGAGCGGGCCTGCGGGCATCCCAACCCGCTGCTTTCAGGCCATTTGCCGGGCAATACGGGTGGCCAGCGCATACACCGTGATCTGTGGGTTCACGATGATGGAGGTGGGTAACAAGCTGGCGTCGGCCACGTATAACCCGGGCACATCGTGGCTCTGGCCATCGCTACCGACCACACTGTTATCCGGATCGGCCCCCATCCGGCAGGTACCCTGGGGATGATAACTGACCATACGCAGGTGCTGTGGCAGGTTTTCCAGCGTATCGACCATCTCATCGATGTCTGCCTCACTGCGAATCACCCGATTATCGCTGGCGGGCACATAGACTTCTTTGGCACCCGACGCCAGATGCAGCCGAGCGGCCGCTTTCAGGGCACGCTGCATGGAGGGAAAATCCGTATCGCTGAGCTGATAGTTGATCTTCTTGCGCTCCCCGTCCCATTCAATGGTGCCCACATTGTGGTCGTGGATCAGCGTGACCAGCCCGCCCAGGTACTTGGCATCGGCCATGTAATCCATGAACGGCTTGCCGGTACCCGGTTCCGCCGCCATGGTCAGCTCTACCAGCCCGGCACCGCCATCTTCCAGCACGAAGCCGCCCTTGTCGGGGTGCATGAACTCGTCCACATACACGCCGAGCATGGCGCCACGCCAGGGATAAACCGGCTCCGGGTAGCGGGCGGGAACGTACAATGACGGGTGGCAGGCAAAGTTCCTGCCCACCTGCCCGGACCGGTTAGCCAGCCCGCTTTTCAGCAGCAGCAGCGGGGTCTGCACCGCCCCTGCCGCAACAATTACCCGGGGCGCTGTCACCGTCATGCGGGCAGCAATAGAGCCATCACGATGGGTTACCGTCGCCGCCACACCGCTGGCCTTGCCGTTTTCGGTAAGGATTTTCTCCACGCGAGTATCCGCGTAAATCTGCGCCCCATGGGCTGTGGCCCAGGGCAGGTAGGTCACCAGCATGGACTGCTTGCGCTCGGTCTTGCAGCCCGACAGGCAATGCCCGGTCAGCCCGCACTGACGGATATTGCGCTGCAGCGGTTTCACCGACCAACCCAAACGGTTGGCACCGGCGCGGATCAGGCGCCCGTGTTGGGGAATCTCATGCTCACCGTTTTCATGAACGGCCAGGTTCTTCTCTACTTCGTCAAAGTAGGGTGTCAGTTCCGCCGTGGTCAGCTCATTGAGACCAAAATCCCGCTGCCAGTCCTGCAGGATGAAATCCGGTGTGCGAAAGCACACACAACCATTGACTACCGTGGAGCCGCCCACACAGGCGCCCTGCAACACCAGCAGATCGCCGCTGCTATTGGTCTGGCCACCATGGTCCTGGTAGAGGGTATCCAGGCTTTCACTGAAACGTTCAGTGAAGTCCTTGGAGGGCACATAGGCACCGGCTTCCAGCACAACAACCTTGAAGCCCCGCCGGGCCAGCTCATAAGCACTGACCGCCCCGCCCGCTCCGGAGCCGACGATCACCACGTCCGCCTCAATTTCCAGCCGCTCGCCCTCAGGCTGCTTGCCAATCAGGTCACTGGCCTGATGCACCGCAAGGCCGGTGGCCTGCCAACCTGCCGAGCTGTCCGCTGTTGTTGCTATTGTGTCATTCATGCCTTCCCCTCCGGCTGCTTGGCACGCAGTGCATCATCCGCCGGTAACGGCGCATTGCCGAGATAGGCCAGCCCCCACTTGTCGCTGACCGGGCCATCAAAATCCGTCGCCGCCCAGGTAGCCGGCTCCTGCCAGTAAGCGCTGTAGATCAGTTGCTTGATCACTGTGGCCAGGGTGCGCTGAATCACGCTGGCGCGCCCCCAGCTATCAAAATAGGCTCGCGCCTCCGCGTCGGATAGGTCCACAAAACGGCGGCCATGACTGAGCACCGCCGCGTTGTCGAACAAGCCCAGCCCCGTCCCCATTTCCTTGCGCGTGGCCGGGTCCAGGTTATTCAGCAGTGCCTGCACATTACGCACCACTGGCACCTGGTCACTGGGAGTTAGCGCTGTCCCCTCCACCGGCAACAACACTTGGCGGGCGCGATCAAAAAGATGGTATTCCCCGGCAGACAGTCCCGTGGCCCACTCCGGTGCGGGCTGGTTATCCAACGGAGAGCGACGCAGGAAGGCAAAACCGCCGGCAGCCACGGCAGCCACACCGGCGGAGCCCAGCAGGCTCCATTTCAGAAAGCGCCGTCGGGCCATGCCCTGCTGCCAGATTGCCGCCACACTGGGGGCGGAACGAGGGCTTTTCATGGTCTGTCCTCAACACAAACAAGTCAGTGATGAAGCTACTGAAAAGCCCCTATGAAAACAATGTGTTTACCTGCACAGCCCGGTTTGACCGCACAGTACAGCCCAGCATTGGCGCGGGCTTGGGAGGAACCGTCAGGTTGGGGGTCGATCGTCGAGGGTGACTTTTGGCCCAACGGCCACCGGGTCCTGGTGGATAATCACATCCGCCATGGGAAACGCCTCCTGGATACGCGTTTCAATCCGGGTGGCCAGGTCATGGGCCTGCAGTAAGGTCAGGTTCTGATCCATATCCACATGCAGCTGGATAAACTGGGTACGCCCGGACTGGCGGGTACGCAGATCATGGAACCCCAGCGCCTGCGGATGATCCGCCACAATCGCGGTAATCACCTCCCTCACCTCGCCGGGGATTTCCCGATCCAACAACAGTTGCGCCGATTCATAGGCAATATGCCAGGCGCTGAACAGAATAAAGATCGCAATCACCAGGCCCACCACCCCGTCCAGCCACAGATAGCCAAACTGGCTGACCACCAGCACAACAATGATCCCCACATTGACCGCCAGATCCGACAGGTAATGCAGCGAGTCCGCCTCAATAGCGGTGGAACCGGTTTCCCGGACCACATACTTCTGGATCAACAACAACCCGAATGTCAGCACAATGGAAAACAGCATCACGGCCACACCCGCGCCATTCTCACTGATGGGCTGCGGGTCCATCAGCTTGGTCACGGACTGGTGAATCAGAAACACCGAAGAGCCGGCAATAAACACCGCCTGCCCCAGCCCGGCCAGCGCTTCAGCCTTGCCATGGCCGAAGCGGTGTTCCTCATCCGCGGGCACCAGAGAATAGCGAATAGCGAAAAAGTTGATTAGCGAAGCAATGGAATCCATCACCGAATCCACCAGCGAGGCCAGCAGGCTGACAGACCCGGTCATCAGCCAGGCAATGGCTTTTGCCGCAATCAAAATCAGCGCCGTCAGCACGGATGCCAACCCTGCCATCAGTAGCAGGCGGTGTTCACGGCGATCATCACGACGCATATCTGTATTCCGTTAATCAGTTGGGAAAAGCGGTGCGGGGGAATCAGCGCTTGGGCAAATAGCCCATGGGGTCGACGGGCTTGCCGTCTTTGCGGATTTCAAAATGCAGCTGAGTGCGGAAAGTGCCACTGGCGCCCATGGTGGCCACCTGCTGACCGCCCTTCACCGAATCCCCTTCCTTGACCATCATCTTATCATTATGGGCATAGGCACTTAACCAGCGTTCGCTGTGCTTGATAATCAGCAGATTACCGTAGCCTGTCAGGCCACTGCCCCGGTAGACCACACGCCCCGGGGCGGCAGCCACCACCGGGCTGTTCCGGCGCCCGGAAATGGCGATTCCCTTGCGCCCCTGGCTGGCATTGGAAAACGATTCCACCACCTGGCCGCTGGCAGGCCAGCGCCACTCCACCGGGCCGACCGGGACTGCCGGCTTCGTGGCGGGTTTAGAGGCAGGTTTTGCCGCCGGAGCAGGCTTGGAAGCGGGTTTTGAGGCGGCCGGTTTGCTGGCCGGTTTGGAAGAAGTAGTTGCCGGTTTGCTGGCCACCGCCGGGCTGGAGGTCTTGATGCCCAGCGAGATACGCTGGCCGGGATAAATGGTGTACGGCGCCGGAATGTTGTTGGCCCGGGCCAACGCTCGGAAATCCCAGCCGTAACGCCAGGCAATGGAGTACAGGGTCTCACCTTCACGCACGTGGTGCGTGCCGGAGGTGACTTTGCGCGGCTTGGGTTCCTGGCCATAAATATCCACCACCGGTGCAAAGTTGCCGGCACTGCAGCCACTGACCAAGATCCAGACCATGAACGCTGCCAGTGTGCGCATCAGTGACTGTCGGTGCCTGTGTGAAGATCTACTGCCATCAATCACCCCGTTGCCAGGAAACCAGAATCCAGATTGCTCAGTAAGCGTAAACCGACCGCACGACAATACTCAGCCTTGCGGTGTCTGCGCAACATTATGCACCGGCGCCACCCGGTAAAGTAACCACACCAGCCCGGCCGCCACTGCCACCATGGCCAGAGCCAAAGGTAGCTGTGCGGACTGCTCGGTAATCGCGGCATACTGTGATGGCCACAGCCAGGTATCACCCAGGCCGTGCTCGCCGCTCAATCGCCAGGGCCACAATTTCAGTAATGAACCCGCCATAAAGCCGGCCAGTAACGCCATGACCGTGTCATGGAAACGATGCAGCGTCCACTTCAGCACATGCACAAAACTCAGCAGCCCCAGCGCACATCCCGACAGAAATGCCAGCAGCAAGCCAAACTCAGCCTGCTTCACAGCTTCCAGCACGGGCTGGTACATGCCCAGTAAAAGAAGGATAAAACTGCCGGAAATGCCCGGCAAAATCATTGCGCAGATGGCCAGCATGCCACTAAAGAAAAACACCAGCGCACCGCTACCGGCAGCCGACAATGCCGGGGCCAGGCCGATGGCCACGGCCACGCCGGTGCCCAACAAGAAGGCTCCTATCTGCACCGGGCCACGCTGCTGCAAGGGTTTCAAGACCAGGAAAATACTGGCGAGAATCAGGCCACTAAAAAAGGCCCATACCGGCACCGGATGGCTATCCAGTAACCAGGTAATCAATCGTGCCAACACGGCAATACTGGTGAAGATACCGGCCAGCAAGGTGAACAGAAACGTGAGGTTGGCCTGCTGCCAGACGGCAACAAATCCCTGCTGCCGCCATACGGTCAGCAGCCGCGGAGTAATGCCGCCCAGGGTGTTGATCAGCTCTTCATAGATGCCGGTGATCAGGGCCAGGGTGCCACCGGAAACGCCGGGCACCACGTCAGCTGCCCCCATGGCCATGCCGCGAAAAAAAATACCGGGTCGAATCATGTTTGCGCCTCAAGCACCACGCTGCACGCAACAACGCGATTTGGGATGAGTGTTTTTGCACGCTGGAGTGCGCGCTTCTCTAATCAGCAGAACCATTTGGACCGGGAAGCAAGTTACCACTTTCACGTTGCAACACGAGTTTGGGATTGTGTTTCCCCACTACCGAATTTCGCCCTTCAAACTGTTGTGGTGCGCGGGCAGAGCTTATTCGCTAGAACCAATTCTGATCGCGCCTTGTAGCTTGCAGCTTGAAGCTGCCTTACCGCATCACCCCACGCTGGAACGGCACGAAGCGTACCGGGTCCAGGGTCTGGGCATGAAATTGATCCCCCTCGCGGTCAACCACGGTGAGAATTTGCTGGCGATCACCGCCAACCGGCATCACCAGGCGACCGCCGTCTGCCAGTTGAGACAGCAAACCGTCAGGAATATCCGCACGGGCGCACGCCGCGAGAATACCATCGAACGGCGCCTCCGCCTTCCAGCCAAAACCGCCATCCGCATGCTTGAGCTGCACCTTGGCCAGGCCCAGCTGCAATAGACGCTTGCGGGCCTGATCCTGCAGGGGGCGAATGCGTTCCACCGAATACAGCTCATCACAAAACGGCGCCAGCACCGAGGTTTGATAACCGCAACCGGTGCCAATTTCCAATACCTTGCGCGGCTTGCCGTTGGCAATCAGCAGCTCGGTCATGCGGGCAACCACCCAGGGCTGGGAAATGGTTTGCCCATGACCGATCGGCAAGGCGGTATCATCATAGGCCTGATGCGCCAGGGCTTCTTCGATAAACAGGTGTCGTGGTGTATTGCGGATGGCATCCAGTACGCGCTCGTCCTGAATACCGGCGTCACGCAAGCGCTGCACTAACCGATCCCGGGTCCGTGCAGACGTCATGCCGATGCCGCTGAGTTGGATATCCATCTGTGTTCGTTTGCCTCAATGCGAGTCAATCAGCCGGTGAACTGATCAGCTCTGCCATTACTGTCGTGGCAAAAGCGCCTGTGGGTAGCGTAAATGCCAGCTCCAGGCAGTCTTCCCCTTCCCTTTCCGGGTCTGTATGCCAGACCCACTGCAAGTCCCGTACCGGCAGCCTTGTGCTACGGCGGGCTTCTTCTACCTTGATCTGGCGCAGGCCCTCTATCACCGGGGCGTGGGGCGCCAGGATCTGCTGCTCCAGTTCATTACAGGGGCCAGATGATGCCATGCCGGGCAAGCCGGGCAAAGGGGCGGTGGGGTGCACTTCCCCGCTCGCCACCCGCTCCACCGCCTTGCAATCGTCATCGGCCATGAACAACCCGCGGCTGCCTTCCGGTTGCAAAATATCGCCGGCCTGCACCCGGTTCCAGCAATGGCGACGCACCCGTTCCGCCAATACCTGATTAAACAGATTACTGCGCACGGCGGACAACCACATGCCCCGCAGCGCTTTCTTGCGTGGTGCTTCCCCGCCCAGCAACCATTCGGTACCACGCACCAGATTCCCGGCTCCCCGACCAAAACGTTGTTCGCCGAAATAATTCGGAACGCCTTCCGCCATGATGGCGTGCAGCTGGGTCTCCAGTGCTTCCCGGTCGCCCTGGAAAGCCGTGACGCGCAACCGAAAGTCGTTGGCACGATGGGTGCCACGGTTGAGTTTGCGGCGGTGACGACCGGCTTGCAGCAGCGTCAGGCCTTCGGGCCAATTGAACTCCGGATCGTCCTTGCCCGGCAAATGCAGGCTGAACCATTGCCGGGTCACCGCATGTTTATCTTTCAGACCGCTGTAGCCCACTGATAAACGATGAACCCGGGCCTGCTTGGCGAGCAGCATGGCCACGTCTTCGGTATTCCAGCCGGTTTTTTCAATTTCCAGCCAGAGGTGTTCACCCTGGCCTTCCGGCGTCACGTGCATTTGCTCCGCGACGTAAAAGTCGTCTGGCCGTGCCTTTAATACACCCTGGCACACCGGGCCTCCGTGAGCGCAGGGCAAGGCTTCACGGGTCATGTCGGACACGGCAGTCACTGGCTCTCCAGCAGCACCACGGCCTGCACCGCTATGCCTTCCTTGCGACCGGTAAAGCCCAGCTTTTCCGTGGTCGTTGCCTTGACCGACACCTGACCCGGCTCACACTGCAGCAATTCGGCGATGCGCTCACGCATGCCCGCAATGTGCGGCGCCAGCTTGGGTGCCTGGCAGATCACCGTGAGGTCTGCATTACCCAGCCGCCATCCAGCGTCCAGAATGGATGAATAGATGGCGGTCAGCAGCTGACCGGAATCAGCACCTTGCCATTGCGGGTCAGTGTCCGGGAAATAGTGGCCAATGTCCCCCAGCGCCAAGGCGCCAAGCAAGGCATCGGATAACGCATGCAACGCCACATCGCCATCGGAATGCGCCTTGAGGCCGTGGCTGTGGGGAATGGCAATACCACCGAGCATGACATGATCGCCCTCATCGAAGGCATGGACGTCAAACCCCTGACCAATACGCACGCTCACCACGGTTCTCCTTCGCTGCTGTCATCACCCTGCTGCCGGCTCAGATAAAAGCGGGCCAGTGGCAGGTCGTCGGGGACGGTTATCTTGATATTGTCGCTGTGACCGGCGACCAAGCCAGGCTGCCAACCATCACGTTCCATGGCAGAGGCTTCATCGGTAATGGTGGCCAGATCACCCTGCAGGGCCGCTAGCAGCGCCTGCGCCGGAAAGAGTTGAGGTGTCAGCGCCCGCCAGATATGCGCACGGTCCAGCGTGGCGGCAATACGCTGCTCGCCAGCGGCTTGTTTGATGGTATCCACCACCGGCAAGGCGAGAATGGCACCCTGGGGGCCGGTCTGGTCCAGCAGACTCTGAATATCCGAGAGCCGGATCAGCGGGCGCGCCATGTCGTGCACCAGCACCCAGGCGTCAGCGCCGCCCTCATCCAGCACAGCCGCAACGCCGTTGCGTACCGAGTCGGCCCGGGTATCACCACCGGCCACCGTCTGGATGCGTGGGTGGCCAGAGACCGCCAGCGTGGGCCACCAGGGGTCGTCAGCGGACACCGCCACCACTACTTTGTGGATCGGCGCGAACGAGAGCAATCGATTCAGGGTGTGTTCGGCCAAGGTTTGGCCGGCCAGGGAAAGATACTGCTTGGGAAAACCCGCGCCCATTCGGCTTCCCACCCCGGCAGCAGGAACCACGGCATACAGCGGGCCGGAAATAACAGGATTCACTCTGTGCCCCGGGGCTGTTCAAGAATCAGGAAAAAGGTTTCTCCGTTACGAACCATCCCCAGGTCCTTGCGTGCGATTTCTTCAATCGCTTCTGTACCTTGTTTCAGGTCGTTCACGTCAGCGGCCATGAGACGATTGCGTTCTGCCAGCTTGGCATTGCTTTCTTTCAGCACGGCCACGTCTTTTTTCAACGCGGCCACATGGCGAAGGCTGCCTTCACCAAACCACAACCGAACCTGCAGGCCCAAAAACAGCAGCGCCAGCAATGCCAGAGCGACTTGCCGGGCAGGTGACAGTTTCAGTGTCATCCGCTCGGTGTTGCCCTTGCTGTTGCCGGCGCTGGATTTTGCCTTGGGGGCTGGCATCGCTTAGCCGAGCAGCTTGAACTCTTTACGGCCATGGTAAGCCGCACGGCCCAGTTCCTGCTCGATGCGAATCAAACGGTTGTACTTGGCAACACGGTCGGAGCGGCACAGGGAGCCGGTCTTGATTTGGCCCGCCGCCGTCGCCACCGCCAGATCAGCAATGGTGGTATCCGCTGTTTCACCACTACGGTGGGAAATGACCGCAGTGTAACCGGCATCTTTGGCCATTTTGATAGCGTCCAGAGTCTCGGTGAGAGAGCCAATCTGATTGAACTTGATCAGGATGGAGTTGGCCACGTTCTCGTCGATACCGCGCTGGAGAATCTTGGTGTTGGTCACGAACAGGTCATCGCCCACCAGCTGGACTTTCTTGCCCAGTTTTTCGGTGAGGATTTTCCAGCCATCCCAGTCGGATTCGTCCATGCCATCTTCGATAGAGATGATCGGGTAGCGGTCGCACAACTCTGCCAGGTAGTCGGCAAACTCTTCAGAGCTCATGCTACGGTCTTCACCGGCCAGCACGTACTTGCCATCCTTATAGAATTCGCTGGCGGCACAATCCAGCGCCAGAGTCACATCATCACCCGCCTTGTAACCGGCAATCTCGATGGCTTCCATGATGGCTTCCAGTGCCGCTTCGTTGCTGGGCAAGTTCGGCGCAAAGCCGCCTTCATCACCCACCGCGGTGTTCAGGCCACGTTTCTTCAGCACGCCCTTCAGCGCATGGAAGATTTCCGCCCCGTAGCGAATCGCTTCCGCCACCGTGGGCGCGCCCACCGGCTGGATCATGAATTCCTGAATATCCACGTTGTTATCGGCGTGCTCACCACCGTTGATGATATTCATCATCGGCACGGGCAAGGAATATTCGTTATCGTCGTCCTGCAGGTCGGAAATATACTCGTACAGGGGCTTACCCTGATCCACCGCCGCCGCCTTGGCCGCCGCCAGGGACACAGCCAGAATCGCATTGGCCCCCAGGTTCGCCTTGTTCTCGGTGCCATCGGCATCCAGCATGGCCTGGTCCAGCGCCTTTTGATCACAAGCGTCTTTACCCACCAGCAGCTCGCGGATGGCAGAGTTCACATTGCCTACCGCCTTGGTGACGCCCTTGCCCAAGTAACGGGACTTGTCGCCGTCACGCAGTTCCAGCGCTTCGCGGGAACCGGTGGAGGCGCCGCTGGGCGCACAAGCACTGCCACTGGCACCGGATTCGAGAACCACATCGGCTTCGATTGTCGGGTTGCCGCGGGAATCCAGAATTTCACGGGCCTTGATGTCAACGATCTTGGACATGTCGGTAAATCTCCAAACTCTAATCAGTTATTTTCGAAGGCAGGCAGTGCCTTGACGGTATTATCCAGGGTTTGCATCTGTGCAAGGAATGGCTCCAGACGATCCAGCCTCAGGGCGCAAGGGCCATCGCATTTGGCATTATCCGGGTCCGGGTGGGCTTCCAGGAACAGCCCGGCGATGCCCTGACTGATGCCGGCGCGACCCAATTCCGCCACCTGGGCACGACGACCGTCAGCGCTGTCAGCCCGGCCACCGGGTTTTTGCAAGGCGTGGGTGACGTCGAAAAACACCGGGTAGTTGAATTGCTTCATGATGCCGAAGCCGAGCATGTCCACCACCAAGTTGTTGTAACCAAAGCTGGAACCGCGCTCGCAAAGAATCAGCTGATCGTTACCGGCGTCCTCACATTTGTGCAGAATGTGCGACATTTCGTGGGGCGCCAGAAACTGGGGCTTCTTGATATTGATGATGGCCCCGGTTTTTGCCATGGCCACCACCAGGTCCGTCTGCCGTGCCAGAAAGGCCGGCAGCTGGATGATATCCGCCACTTCCGCCACCGGAGCCGCCTGGTAAGGCTCGTGCACGTCGGTGATCACCGGGCAGTTGAAGGTCTTTTTGACTTCTTCGAAGATCTTCAGGCCTTCGTCAAGGCCCGGCCCCCGGTAAGAGCTCAATGAAGACCGGTTTGCCTTGTCGAAACTGGCCTTGAATACCCAGGGTATGTTCAGCTTGCTGGTCACTTCCGCATAGGCTTCCGCCACCTGCATGGCCATGTCCCGGGATTCCAGCACATTCATGCCGCCGAACAAGGCCATGGGCTTGTCGTTGGCGAATTCCAGCCCGTTCAGGGCAATGGTCTTCTGATTACTCACGGATCACGCCTCCTTGTGGGCCTGCTGTTCCGCCAAAGCGGCTGCCACATAGCCTTTGAACAAACCGTGCCCGTCACGGGGGGTGGAGGTGAATTCCGGGTGGAACTGGCAGGCCACAAACCACGGATGGTCGCCCACTTCGATCACTTCCACCAATTCACCGTCCACGGAACGGCCGACGATCTTCAAGCCTGCCGCTTCCAGTTGCGGCAGGTAGTTGTTGTTTACCTCATAGCGATGGCGATGGCGCTCCACGATACGCGTGCTGCCATAACACTGGGCCGCGCGGCTGCCTTCTTCCAGCACGCACTCCTGACCACCCAGACGCATGGTACCACCCAGGTCGGAGTCCGCAGAGCGCTGCTCTTTCTGACCATCTTCGGTAATCCATTCGGTGATCAGTCCCACCACCGGGTCCGGCGTGTTCGGATTGAGCTCTGAGGAATGGGCTTTTTCAATGCCTGCCACGTGACGGGCATATTCGATCACCGCCAGCTGCATACCCAGACAGATGCCCAGATATGGCACCTTGTTCTCGCGGGCATAACGGATTGCGGCAATCTTGCCTTCGGTCCCCCGGTCACCAAAACCACCGGGCACCAGAATGGCATCCAGGCTTTCCAGCACACCGGTGCCGTCGCGCTCGATATCTTCCGCATCCAGATAGAGGATATTGACCTTGGCGCGGTTGCTGATACCCGCATGGATCAACGCTTCGTTAAGTGACTTGTAGGCATCGACCAGTTCGATGTACTTGCCCACCATACCGATGGTGACTTCGTTTTCCGGGTTCAGTTGTGCTTCCACCACACGATCCCATTCGCCAAGATCCGGTTCGGGCAGATCCAGGCCAAACTTTTCCACCACGATGGCGTCCAGGCCCTGCTCGTGCATGCCACGGGGCACCTGGTAAATGGTCTTGCAGTCCGGGGAGGAAATCACCGCCCGGGCTTCCACATTGGTAAACAGGGCAATTTTTTCCCGGGCGCTCTGCGGAATCGGGTCATCCGCACGGCACACCAAAATGTCTGGCTGCAGCCCGATGGAACGCAGCTCTTTCACGGAGTGCTGGGTGGGCTTGGTTTTGATTTCCCCGGCGGTGGCGATGTACGGCACCAGCGTCAGGTGCACCAACAGGGACTGGCTGGAGCCCAGCTCCACGCGCATCTGCCGGGCCGCTTCCAGGAAAGGCAGCGATTCGATATCGCCCGCAGTACCACCAATTTCCACGATGGCCACATCCGCATCACCCGCGCCTTCGCGGATCTTCAGTTTGATCTCATCGGTGATATGGGGGATCACCTGGACGGTGGCGCCCAGGTATTCACCGCGGCGCTCTTTATCCAGCACATGCTGATAGACACGGCCGGTGGTAAAGCTGTTGCGGCGGTTCAGGCGGGTGCGAATAAAACGCTCGTAATGACCCAGATCCAGGTCGGTTTCGGCGCCGTCTTCGGTCACGAACACCTCACCGTGCTGGTAAGGGCTCATGGTGCCGGGATCCACATTGATGTAGGGATCCATTTTAATCAGGGTGACCTTGAGGCCGCGAGCTTCCAACAGGGTGGCCAGGGACGCGGAGGTAATCCCCTTCCCCAGAGACGACACCACACCGCCGGTGACAAAGATGAAACGAGACATGCACTCACCAGATCGCTAGTGGGTTGATAGCACCATCGTCAGTGTGTACCGGCCCCCATAAAAAAAACACCCTGCACGTTACAGACGGGCAAGGAGCTTTCGTAAATCGGGTTGGCCAGCTTCGCAAGAGACGATTGAACACCTGAAAATTCAGGAGCTTGCGCTACATCAGGACGGGAGAAAATGTTAACAGAAGCCGCCCCGTGCCTCAATCGGAATCGCTCCCGAAAGCGTAAAAAGGTGGTGATACCCAAACCGTACAGGCATCGGCTACGCCGAATTGCGCACTGCCTGTAAATGGTTGGCCAAGCGGCTGAGAGAGCAGCAAGGCTCAGGGACCGATCCACTCTTGCGCCCCACCGAGCTCGGAGGCAGGGAGCCCGAGATCAGCCTCAGGGCTTCTCACATGCCGCCAGCACATCGGCAAAAGGCGCATCGATCAGCGATGCAAACTCGGAATGCCGGCCCAGACGGGCACGGCTGGCTCGGGGGCTGCTGATACCACAAAGAAAGCGCGCCAGTTGCCGGGGCGTGGCCAGCGCCCCATGCCCTTCCTGTCTCACTGCCTGAATCACCGCCGCGTCAGGCACACGGCGATGGCGTGCCGTCATGGGCCAATGCTCGCCCTTGCAATGGCTGCACTGCCCACAGGGTTCGGGCAAGCGTTCGCCAAAATAGCTCACCAGGGCCTGCTGGTAACAGCCCTTGCCCTCAGCCCAGTCACACACTTGCTGCAGCCGCTGGATATCCCGTTGTTCGCGCACGCCAAACTGCTCTTCCATTCTGGCGGTCAGCGCCTGAGGCTCCTGCGGGCGCTGCAACATCCGGTATCCCTGGCGCACCCCGGCCACACGCAGCTCAATCATCCCCTGCTGTTCCAGATAACCCAGCGCCTTGAGGATGCGAAGCCGGTCAACCTGCAGCTCTGCGGCAGCATCAATGGGCTTCAGGGTCAGCCAGGTGCGCCCTTGCTTCCCGGTCGCGAAGACCCGCTGCAGGAAGTCGGCTCTTTCATCATTGAATTGACTAATCACGTCATCCCGGGACGTCCGGAAAGCCAGCTTGTACTCCGTATAAAATGGCGCCGTGGCGCGAACCACCCCTTCCAGCTCCAGATAGGTCAGCAGTGTGTTGATCACCAGAGGACGCACATCGAACTGCCCGGATAATTCATGCACAGACAGGTCGAATTGCTCGGGCCGGGCCACCAGCCAGTTGATCAACCCCGCAAGCGATGCGCCGTCCGGGGTATCCCCGTAACTGAAATTCTCCAATACGGTCAGATCGTCCGAACCGGCCAGCAATACACACTCGGAGGGTTTGCCATCCCGCCCTGCCCGGCCGATTTCCTGCATGTAGTTTTCCAGGGACTTGGGCAGGTTGTAGTGATAAATCGCGCGAATATCGGCCTTGTCGATGCCCATGCCGAACGCGATGGTGGCAACGACAATATTCCCCTGCCCAGCCATAAAAGTTTCCTGCACCCGGTGGCGCTCGTCATCCTTCAGCCCCGCATGATATGCCTGCGCCGGCAGCCCCTGCGCCTGCAGGAACCCGGCCACCTGTTCGGCGGTTTTCTGCAAAGTGACATAAACGATGGCCGGCTCCGATGGCCGGGACTGCAATGCCGCCAACAATGCCTGATCCCGTTCGGAGGTATTGTGGGGCCGAATATTCAGCGCCAGATTGGGGCGGAAAAAGCCAGTCTGAACATGATCTTCCCGGGCAATGGAAAAACTGTCGCAGATCTGCTTCGCCACCTGGGGAGTGGCCGTCGCGGTCAGTGCCAACACCCTGCCCACATTGAGATCGCCGGCAAGCTGCGCCAACTTTAGATAATCCGGGCGAAAATTATGCCCCCATTCTGAAACACAGTGCGCTTCATCCACCGCCATCATGCTGATCGACAGCCGCTTCAAACGCGCCAGAAACCGCTCATTGGCCAGGCGCTCCGGCGCCACGTACAACAGCTTGATACTGCCGTCATCCAGCCCTCGGTAGACACTCTGTAATTGCTCTGCATCCACGCTGGAATCCAGCCGCGCGGCAGTAATACCCAGCCGGTGAAGCTGATCCACCTGGTCTTTCATCAATGCAATCAGCGGCGACACCACCAGGGTCACACCACTGAACATCAACGCCGGCAATTGGTAACACAGGCTTTTACCGCCGCCAGTGGGAAACACCGCCAGCGCCGAACGCCCGGCCAGCAATGCGTCGATAACTGCCTGCTGCCCGGGGCGAAAGGCCTGAAGCTGAAAGGTCTGCTGCAAATGTTGCTGAAGGGCCTGCATGGCACTCCCTTTTCGGCTGGGGTTGAAGACGCAAGAGATTCGGGATCAGTCAGCGCAAGTCTGGCAGAGGAGGAATACTGAAACGAGCAGGCGTTTCGTATTTTACTGTGCGCCAGAACGGACAACTCCCGGCGCCGGGATTACATGCGGGAAGGCTTGCTAGTGTGACATTGCGGTTGAAGGTAACAAATACCAGCGCTCACTATTGTCACTGTCTTCACCATCGGCCAGCCCCACCAACGGCACACTCACCACATCCCCATCACGGAACAGCAATGGCCACTGCCGCCGCTGCCAGGGCGGCACGCCCGCCGCGCGCCAGAGTTCCTTGATCTGTTGATGCAGTCCATGACGGCGCACGGCCAGAGAACCGGACAAAGCCCTGAGCTGCAGATTACCCGGTGGACGAAGCACCCAAATGTCTCCCTCACCACCTTGCTTTGACCAATGCCAGTGGGGCAAGGTCGGTGGCGGCGCCCCTTCCAGCCAGAGCACATCGCCCTGCCAGGGCTGAAAGGCCCCACGTGAATCCAGATACAATGCTCCACGGTACAAGCGTGCCGTGTAGCCACCCCACTCCACCCGCGCCTGGCTATCCACCGCAGCCAGATGCAGCAGCCGCAACTGTTCAAGCACCGCCGCACTGGGCGCGGTGACCCGGTTTTGCTGTAGCCACCAGCGCAGCACATTGCGCTGCCGCGCCAGAGACAAATCCGCCAAATCGGTCAGAGGAAAAGACGCTCCGGCCACGCCAAGGTTATCCGCATCCTGTTCCGCAATTTCACTGAGCAGCTCACCAGCTTCAGCCATGTGGTCTGCCGCCCGGGCAAGCGTGGCATCGGCGCCGGGCCAGCGATCACGCAGTGCCGGTAGAATAGTGTGGCGCAGATAATTACGGCGCAGGGACTGATCCTGATTGCTGGGATCTTCGCGCCAGTTTAGCGATAACGCCGCTCCCCAGCTCTCCAGCGTCTGGCGGCCAACCCCCAACAACGGCCGCCAAAGGGGCACACCTTGTTGCTGACTGTGCTCACGCATGGCCGATAGCCCCTGCACACCCGCTCCACGCAGCAGCCGGAACAGCAGGGTTTCCGCCTGATCATTGCGATGGTGGGCCATCACCAGTGTTGCGCCCTGGGCGCGCGCCAGCGGCAATAGCACACGATAACGGGCCTCACGGGCACCGGCTTCGAGCCCGTTGGCCATGTCGACAGCCACCGTTTCAATAGCGAGCGGGATACCTTGCTGGTCCGCCAGCGACTGGCAAAAACGCGACCAGCCCTGGCTATCGGCCTGCAATTGATGGTCAATATGAACAGCGGAAAGACGCGGACCCAGACCCGCTTTGATCAGGAGATGAAGCAACAGGCAGGAGTCCAGACCGCCACTGAGGGCCAGCAGCAGAGGCCCGTCGGGGGCCTGTTCAGCCAGCGACTGGCTGAACCCGGCAGCATAGGACATGGTTATTCGTCAGCGGGGTCGCTGGTCACGTTGCCGTAGCTCATCAGGCGCTCGTAACGGCGGTCGATCAGCGCATCCATGTCCATGGCGCGCAGCGATTCCAGCTGGGTTTCCAGCGCCTTGCGAACGGCGTCCGCGGCCTGGTCGTGATCACGGTGAGCGCCGCCCAACGGCTCCTTGATCACTTGGTCCACGATGCCGAGTTCATGCAGCCGGCCGGCCGTCAGGCCCATGGCTTCCGCCGCTTCCGGGGCCTTGTCGGCACTGCGCCAGAGAATCGAGGCACAGCCTTCCGGGGAAATCACCGAATAGGTGGAGAATTCCAGCATCTGCAAATGGTCGCAGACACCGATGGCCAGGGCGCCGCCAGACCCGCCCTCGCCAATGACGGTGGCGATAATCGGGGTTTTCAGCTGGGACATCACACGCAGGTTACGGGCGATTGCTTCCGACTGACCACGTTCTTCCGCATCAATACCCGGAAAGGCACCGGGAGTATCAATAAAGGTGAGTACCGGCAGCTTGAAACGTTCGGCCATTTCCATCAGGCGCAGCGCCTTGCGGTATCCCTCCGGTTTCGGCATGCCAAAATTACGGCGCACCTTCTCTTTCACTTCGCGACCTTTCTGGTGGCCAATCACCATGACTGGCTGGCCCCCCAGGCGCGTCATACCGCCGATAATGGCCGGGTCGTCGGCAAAGGCACGATCACCATGCAGCTCATCGAAATCGGTAAAGATCCGCTTGATGTAGTCCAGCATGTAGGGGCGCTTGGGGTGTCGGGACAGCTGGGAAATTTGCCAGGAGCTGAGGCCGCGGAAGATGCTTTCGGTGAGCGTAATGCTCTTTTCCTGCAGCTTGGCCACCTCCTCGGAAATGTTCACCTCGCTGCCACTGCCCACCAAACGCAATTCCTCGATTTTCGCTTCCAGGTCGGCAATCGGTTGTTCAAATTCGAGGAAATTGGGATTCATATTCTGAGCCTGTTCAAGGTGTTATCAGCATGCGCCCGGACCAGAATGGCCGTTCCCTGGCGCCAACAAGGCAGAAACGCTACGCCGGGGATCCCCAAACGCAACCTGCCCATAAAAGAATGCAACAAGTGTAGCCGCAACCCAATGACAACGTCGAGAGATGGCCGACATGGCTAGGTTGCAAACTGTTTCAAAGGGAGACACTGCACGCATCAGGCTTCACGCAACAACGCGGGAGCGCATCGAACATAAAGAACGGCCCTGCGTCGCTCCCAAGCACCTAAGTCGCGGACTCTGACACCTCCACTACTGCGCAGCTTTCTCGTGTTGAAGCGTGCTGCGTGGTGCGTCTAGCGTTAATACTCCATCCGCACCGCGTCTTCACCAAAGCGGACGCGCAGCTCTTCCACCAGTGACTCGTGGGGGCTGATTTTCCATTCATCGCCCAGCCAGAAACTGGCAGCCGCAATGTTGTGGTCCAGATCCAGCAGCACCGGGGTGTTGCCCCCCTGGTAAGGCGACAGCATCTGCTGGAGCTGCTGGGGCAAATCGTCCGCCACCGGCACCGCCACCCGCAAACGGCGAGCAAAGGTTTCCCGGGCCTGACGCATATCCATGATTTCATCGGCGACCAGATTAAAGCCGCCGGTGTATTCGTCGTTACGGACGCCGCCCTTGAAGATCAGCAGGGTATCTTTCTGCACCAGCTCGCCGAATTCAGCGAAGGTTTTGCCGAATACAGACACTTCCACCCGCCCGGTCTTGTCATCCAGGGTAATGAACGCCATGCGATCGCCACTGCGTTTGCTACGGGTAATACGCAATGCCACCACCAGCCCGGCGATGGTGGCGGCCTCCCCTTTCCCGGTGGGCTGCAGGGAATTGATTCGGGCGGTAACGAACTGCCGCACTTCTTTTTCATACTGGTCGATGGGGTGGCCGGTCAAAAACAGGCCCAGGGTGTCACGCTCGCCATTAAGACGGGTCTCATCGTTCCAGGCGCGGGCCGGCTTCCATTCCACCGCCGTGGCCGGGCTGTCATCCACGGCCCCGAACATATCCATGATGCCGGCCGCTTCGTTGCGGGCATCCTGATCTGCAGCGGCAATGGCGTCCGGCAAGGTAGCCAGCAACTGCGCGCGGTCGTGGAAACTGCTTTTCGGCCCCAGCTTGTCCAGTACCCCGGCGCGCACCATGGCTTCCAGTGAACGACGGTTGATTTTTTTCAGGTCAATGCGGCGACAAAAATCAAACAGGTCCTTGAACTCACCGCCATCTGCCCGCGCCGATACGATGGCATCGATGGGACCTTCACCCAGCCC
>NZ_LWFX01000002.1:0-11875 GCF_001635175.1 Alcanivorax sp. HI0083
GAACGAAGCGCCGCACATGGTCGAGCAGATCATGGAGGACATCAAAAGCAATATTACCCGGGTGTTTGACCTTAAGGATCTGGTAATCAACGCGTTGGTGCGCGACAAGGAATTGCTCAACCGGGTGTTTCTGGAAGCCGGCCATGTGGAATTCAAGTTCATCCGTAATTCCGGCATCTATTTCGGTTTTGCCATCGGCATCGTGCAGGCGGTGGTGTGGGCTTTTACCCACAACATCTGGGTGATTCCCCTGTTCGGGCTCTTCACCGGCTGGTTCACCGACTGGCTGGCGCTGAAAATGATCTTCAACCCGAAACAACCGGTGCGTTACCTGGGGTTGTTCGAATGGCAGGGCCTGTTCCTGAAACGGCGCAAACAGGTTGCTGCTCGTTACGGTGAGCTGGTTGCCAGTGAAATTGTTACCCCTGCAGCGGTGATCGAAGCCATTCTTAAAGGCCCCATGTCCGATCGTCTGTTTGGATTGGTCCAAAAGCAGGTGCAACGGACCCTGGATGAGCAATCCGGCCTGGCGAAGCCACTGGTGGTATTTGCTGTGGGCAGCACCAAATACCAGGAAATGAAACGGTCGGTATCGGAAAAGGTAATGCAGCACCTGCCGGAAACCCTCAGCCATATGGAAGCGTATGCAGAAGAAGCCATGGACCTGAAAAATCTGATGGTGGAAAAAATGCAGGAGCTTACCGAGGAAGAATTCGAAGGCTTGCTCCGTCCGGCTTTCCAGCAAGATGAATGGATCCTGATTACCGTGGGGGCGCTGTTGGGCTTTTTGGTCGGCGAACTCCAGGTTCATGTGATGATCCATTTTGCCGTCCCCGTTGGCTGACCGGTAGCACGCAGGCCGGCTTGGCTGGCCTGCGATTGTGTTTTCAGAACTGCGATTCCCTTGCATATTTTCTGCACATTTTCTTGTCATTCTTGGTGAGCAATAATCAGCAAAGCCGCCAGGCAGCCCCGCTCCACCTAACAGGAGAATGTCATGTCGAAGGACGATACCCCGGCCCGCTACGGTAGCATCAGCCGGTTTCTGCACTGGAGCATGGCATTACTATTAGCCTGGCAGTTTCTCTCAGCGTTGGCGCATTATGGTTTCGAGGACACCGCCTTCGAATCGTTTTTCTGGCCAACCCACAAACCGTTAGGGTTGATCTTGATCGTGCTGGCGCTGATCCGGTTGGGGTGGGCGATGGTGAATCTTAGTCGGCGCCCGCCTTCCATCAACCTGGCGGCGAAATTGGGGCATGTCGGCCTGTATGGATTATTGCTGTTGATTCCCGCCCTTGCCCTGCTGCGTCAATACGGCTCAGGCCGTGCATTTGAGCCGTTCGGGCTACCACTGATGTCGGGTTTCGACGGCGACAAGATCGCCTGGATGGTGGAACCGGGTAACCTGCTCCACGGTGTGCTGGGTTGGGTGCTGCTGGCCATGATCGTTGGCCATATCGGTATGGCCCTGCTGCACCGCAAGCAAACCGGGCAGGTAAACGTGCTGCCGCGCATGTGGGGCAAAGACTGAATCGGTACCCTGTGCCGATTCCAAATGTAAGACATTGACCACTATCGTTATGGAAATCGCGCCGTAAAATATGCCCTTCTAAAAATGAGACTGGGGCATCATGATTACGGAAAAATTGAAGGGGGCAATGCCGCTGGGGCGCGTTGCGGTTGGGGTTATCAGCATTCTGGCGCTGCTTATTGTTGCCAACAAATCCATTTTCTATGCGGAACCGGGCTACGTGTATCACGTGCGCACCATCACCGGTCAGGAAAAGGTGGTGTCGGATGTGGGCTATCAGTTCTTCCTTTTTGGTCGCTGGAATTCCTGGAAGCGCGCACTGACCGTGCAAGCCGTGCGCGGTGGCAGTGAAACCCTGGATTATGTGGAGGTGGAGAACTCGGAAACCTCCGCAGCCTTGCCGCCGCAGAACATCATGTTCCTGGATCAGGTGGACGCCAACGCCCAGGCCACGGTGCGCTTTACCATTCCCACCGACCCGGACAGTTTCCTGCATTTGGCCCATGAATACCGGACACCGGAAAACCTGTTGCGCACGGCGTTGATCCCCGCGTTCAAGGAAACCCTGCAAGCCAATGCGTCATTGATGAGCGCCGAGGAGTATTACTCCGGCGGGCGTACCGAATTCAATACCGAGTTTGAAAACCAGATGATCAATGGCATCTACATTGTGCGTCGTGAAGAAATCAGCCAGAAGCGCGTGGGTGAGATCAAAGGCAGTGCCAATGTGGCCATGGGCACCGAGCAACAAGACTACGGCGACGATGCCAAGGTGATATTTGTGGTACGCAAGATGCTTGACGATACCGGCGTGCCCCGGCGGAAGTCCCAGCGTTTTATTGATTACGGTGTCACCGTAGTAGAAGCCCGGGTGACCCAGATGGATCCCAACCAGCGCTTCGTGGAACGCATGCAACTCAAGCAAAAAGCCTCTGCAGACCGGGCCATTGCCCGCGAGCAACGGGTGCAGGAAGAAGAGCAGCGACTGCTGGCCATTGCCCGTGGTGAGCGGGAAGTGGCTGAGCGCCAGGCGGAAGCCAAGGTAGACCAGATTCAGCGCACCACGGAAGCGGAAACCGAAAAGCAGCTGGCGATTACCAAGGCACAAAAGCTGAAAGAGCAGGCAGAAATTGAAAAGCAGACCGCAGAAATCAATCTGGAAAAAGCCCGGGTAGAAGCGGAAACCCGTCGCACCCTGGCCGATGCAGAAGCTTACCAGAAGCGGGAAATTCTGCGTGCGGATAACGCCCTGGCCCAGAAGCTGGATGCCGAAATTCAGATTCAGAAAATCTGGGCGGAAGCCTTTGCCCAGCGCAAGGTGCCGCAGTATGTGTTCGGTGGTGGCAGCAACGGCACGCCCACTGGAGCGGATACGGAAACCAAGGCGTTTATGCAGATGTTGACGCTGGATGCGGCCAAACGATTGAGCTATGAACGGGACCTGACCAAGTAGGCCCGGCTTGCCGGGTTAGCGCCTTGCTAACCCGGCGCCCTTCTTGTTGTCTTTCCTTGCCGGGCGGGGAGCTTTCCCCTGCCCTATTCCGACTTGCGATACTGAATCACATAGCTGCGGCTGATGCGGTCGTGCAGCAGATGTCCTTTCATAAAGGCATTCACAATAAAAATCACCTTCCACAAAATACCGGTCAGGCAAAATACAATGATGCGCCCGGCATTGTGTAATGGATGCAATCGCTGTAATCGCCGATTGGTAACACGCATGCCCAGCAATTGTTTCCCTGGTGTGGATTGCATCGGGCTGGATTCCATGATCAGCGCCATCAACAAATAGAGAGGTACGGCCAGTATTATGGCGAGTGGTGCGCCGCTTTCGTCACTGCTGCTGCCGAAACGGTGCAGCACCTCGGCCACAAAAATAGCGCCGACCACCACCAGAAACATGTCCATGGCAAAGGCCAGCATGCGCAGCAAATAACCGCCCATGATCACTTCCTCCGGCGCCACTGGTGGGGGTTTCTTCTTCTGTGCGAACACTCCCTGGCCACCGCGAACGGCCTTGATGGCGTCCTGGTTCAGCGGGGTATCGTCGAGGATACGAAAGAGTGAATCGCAGGTGTCTTCACCAAAATCCTCATTCAGCCAGCGCCGCTGCCCTTCCCAGTTGAACAGCCCGTTCAGGTAACGGACCACCGGGTACGACAGCGACGGCTGACCGGATTGCTGCTGTTCGGTCAACACGGCAAACAGGGCATGGCCGAGCCGGCGGTTAAAAGCGTCGTCCAGTATCAGTGGTGTGCGGGTAAGAAAATGCCAGCAATCAGCTTGTTGCGCCCCCTCCGGTTGCTGCAGAAGCTCGCGGGCTTGCGCCAGCAGTGCTGCCAGCGTTTGATCCTGCTCATGGGGATCGACGACGGGCCCGCCAAGGGTATCCAGAGGGGCGGGCTCGTCGTCGATGGGAGGCGGCGGCGTTGGCGCAAGTTGTACCGACCAGCTGGCCTGCTTCAGCGTTTCATCCGGTTCCGGGTCGGTGACAAAGGTGTCGTGGCTGGGCGGCGGGGTATGGGCCGGGCCCGGCACCAGTTCCGGTTCGGGCTCCGGCCTGGTTTCCACCGGTTCCTGGGGCGCGGGCGAGAGCGGTTGGCTGTGCCAGCTTTCCGGGGCTGCCGTCGGGGCGTCTTGCGACGATTGTTGTTCGGCCCAGGCCAGTGCCTGCTTGTAAGCCTGGTGCAGTTGCTGGAAGCCCTGGGGGTTTTCGTCCGGCCGGGTCTGCTTGAGTTGTTTGGCGTAGGCGCGCTTGATTGCCCGCGCGTCGGCGGTAGGTTCAATCTGCAGGCTATCCCAGGGCGGCATCAGAACCAGTCCTCGCTCTCCAGGCTATCCAGCGCTTCTTTCACCTGTTTCTGTATCCGTGCAATGTCTGCGGGGTTCTGATCGTCGAGGACTTTTTCAAACCGCTTCATGACGTCGGCGATGTACTCACGGCGATCGCCCAGGCTGGATTCATACAGGCGCTCGGCGCGGGCGATCAATGCGCGGTTGTCTTCGCCATCGCGGGGGTGAAATTTCAGCGCCGCGAGTTTTTCCCGGGCGGCCTGTTTTTGCTCGTCACTCAGGGCGCCCGGGGCGTGTTCGATCAGGTGGCTGTGGACCTGGCCGGTGGATTCCACCGTCACGTCCACTTCCAGTAAACCGTTCATGTCGTAACTGTAGCGAATATCCACCGCTTGCTCGCCTCGCGGGTCTTTGGGCACCCGCACATTCAATTCGCCAAGAAAGACATTCTTTTCCACGTAGCGGCTTTCGCCCTGGTAGACCTTGATGGTCAGTTCGGTCTGGTCGTCGTAGGCAGTGCATACCTGCCGGGCAATGCTCACGGGAACCACGCAATTACGCTCGATGATGGGCATGAAATAGTCGCCCAGTTTGCTGTTGTCGCGATTGATCACCCCGGTGCCCAGGGTGTAGGGGCACACATCGGTCAGCACCACATCGTCCAGAGCTTCGTTACGCATCATCAGGCCGGCCTGGATTGCCGCGCCCATGGCCACCACGGTATCCGGGTCCAGGTGGCAGGACGGCAGGCGGCCGAACATCTTGCCCACGGTGGAACGGAAAATGGCCAGCCGGGTAGAGCCGCCCACCAGCACCACATCGTCGATCTTGCTTGGGTGGGTGCTGGAATCGCGCAGCGCCCGCTCGATGGGGTGCTTGGCGCGCAACAGCAGCGGCGTGCTGACCCGGGTAAACCAGTCGCTGGTGACCACGTGCTCCACGGTCTTGTCGCCCAGCTCCAGGGACAGGGTCTGGTCGGCCGGGCCCAGTTTGCGCTTGGCGCCTTCCATCTGCAGGTAAAGCTGTTGCAGCAGGTTGGGCTTCAGGTCATCGCGACGCAGCGAATGCTCGCGTAAAACGTCGTCGACCATGGCATCGACAAAGTCTTCGCCGCCGAGAAAGTTGTCCCCGGCGCTGGCGTGAACTTCCATGATGCCGTCGAAAAATTCCAGCAGTGATACATCAAAGGTGCCGCCGCCCAGGTCCAGGATCAGGAACAGGCCTTCCTGCTTTTCGTGCAGGCCATAGGCAATGGCGGCGGCGGTAGGTTCGTTGATCAACCGCTCCACTTTCAGGCCCGCCAGTTCGGCGGCCTGCTTGGTGGCGTGGCGCTGGTTATCGTTGAAGTAGGCCGGCACACTGATGACCGCCTCGGTGACCGCCTCGCCCAGGTAGGCTTCGGCGTCTTCCTTCAATGAGCGCAATACCAGCGATGACAATTCCGTGGCACTGAATGCCTGGCGGCCCAGCTTGATCTTGTGGTCGGTGCCCATCAATCGTTTAAAGGCGGCCACGGTCTGATCACTGTGGTTGATCAGGCGTTGGCGGGCGGTACGCCCCACGATCAGCTCACCCTGGGTGTCCAGCCCGACCACCGACGGGGTCAACACGTCCCCCAGCCGGTTCGGTATCAGTTTGACCCCCTCGTCCGTCCAGATGCCGCAGGCACTGTTGGTGGTCCCCAGGTCGATACCGATAATGGTCATGCGCGTTCCTTGTTGTTAGGCTGACAATCCCGTTGCAGCAGCCGTGGTTATGCTTCAAGTCAGCCGTAATTTACAGATTCCCGACAACGAGATCGACCTGCAGGCGATCCGCGCCCAGGGCAGTGGTGGCCAGAATGTGAACAAGGTCGCTTCGGCCATCCATTTGCGGTTCGACATCCGCGCCTCGTCCCTGCCCGAGCGCTATAAGGAAAAGTTGCTGGCACTGAGTGACCAGCGCATTACTACCGACGGCGTTGTCGTGATCAAGGCGCAGCAGTTCCGCACCCAGGAAATGAACAAGGAAAATGCCCTGGCCCGGCTGGCGCAGCTGATAAAAAGCGTGACCGTGGAACAAAAACCCCGCAAGGCCACCCGCCCGACCCTGGGCAGCAAGCGCCGACGCCTGGACAGCAAGACCAAACGCGGCAGGACCAAGTCCCTGCGCGGCAAGGTGGATCCCGGCTGAGGTGCTTGCTCAGGCCTTCGCATTGACACAAATACTCCCCCGCCTTGTCGTTATCTGACCATCCGCTTTGTTGCCCGCTTTGTTAAGCTGAGCGTCAAATGCATATCACGGAGTTTGTCATGAAAGCCATCGCTACCTCCGGCTGGGGCCTGCACCCTGGCCTTGCCCTGATCGAAACAGAGGCGCCCGATCGGTTAAAACCGGATGATGTGTTGGTGGCGGTGCATGCCGCGTCGGTAAACCCCAAAGACTGGAAACTGAATTACAACCTGGCCATGGCCGCCAGTCCGGTGATGGTGAAACGCTTGCCGCCCCTGTTCGGGGACGACCTGGCGGGGGTGGTGGTCGACCGGGGGCGTAACGTGCGTGATTTTGATATTGGCGATGCGGTGTATGGCATGGATATGCGTTTGCGCACAGCCTCACTGGCAGAGCAGGCGCGGATCAGCCAGCGCCGCATCGCCAAAAAACCGCAGAACCTGTCTTTCACGCAAGCGGCGGCCATGCCGTTGGCGGCGCTAACGGCGTTGCAGGGGCTGCGCAAAGGCAAAGGCGAAGCCGGCAAGACAGTGCTGATTATTGGTGCCTCCGGCGGTGTGGGCACCTTCGCCGTACAGATCGCCAAAAATCTGGGGTTGCATGTCACCGGGGTCTGCAGTGGTCGCAATGTGGATTTTGTTCGTGAGCTGGGGGCAGATGCCATTATCGACTATACCCAGGGTGATTACCGCAAAACGGCTGGCCCGTTTGATTTGGTCTTTGACGTCACCTCTTACGAAACCCCGCTCACCTGTTCTGCCCTGCTGGGCAAGAAGGGCTACTTTATTTCCACTGGCGGCCAGGGTGCCTCCATGTTTGCTACGCCGCTTTATCGACTGTTGGGTAAAAAATCCGGCACCGTGGTGGTGGAATCGTACCGACGTGATCTGGAAACGCTGACCGCCATGGTTGAGGCCGGTACCCTGACGCCCATTATCGACAGCGTCTTTACGCTGGCAGAAAGTGAAGCGGCCTACAATCGCAACCGCTCGGGTCGTTGCCGGGGGAAAGTGGTGATTGATGTAGCGAATGACTAGAGCAATACCGCTTGAAAAATTATGGCCCGGTGGTGTCCGTCAACCGCACGGCAACACCGGTTATGCCATCGCCTCCCTGTGAACCCCAAAGACTGACCCACTGATTCTTTTCCAGAATCACCGCTCCCCGCGCACTGTTATGTCCCCGTGGGGTGGTGAAGTCCCCAACGTATTGAAACCGGAACGCCTCAGGCGCCCCGGCTTCCGGTTGCAGGGCGTAGCCGAGAAAAAGCACTTCAGTGGAAATGAAGCCTTTATCCTGTGCTTCTACAGCAACACTCAGCGCGTCAGCCTGATCCATAAAACCCGGTAGTGGATCTGGTGAGCGCCCATCCGGGCTTATTACCGCGCACTCACAATAGCGTACCTCCATCCGTAATGGTTTGGCGGACAGATACGTCTCCAGTGACGTTGCGTCGGCCTGGACAACGCCGGGCATCAGCAAGAACAACGCCAGCCGAAACATTGCCATGATGGTCGCCTCCCTGTTTATTTTTTGCCGGGTTTACCCAGCGCTGCGCGGTTTGCGTTCAGGCCTTTACCCCCGCGCCGCATGTTAGTGATTTACCTGAGCCAGGATTGAATGAAAAAACAGCTGTTACAAGTCCAGTAGCTCTTTGATTCTTTCAGAGACAAATTGGGTAGATGTTGAGCTTATATGGTGTCTGTCGCTGAAAAATGACCATTCTTCACTTCTCAAAACACAATGCTCGTTTGTGGAACAGAAAATACGATATGGTTCTATTACCGTGACGTCGTTTTCTTTTTCCAAGGTGGAAAAGTAGTCATTCTTATTTTGTAAGTATTCGGCATTGATAATATGGAGGTCATCAAGGCCGCGAATATAATCCTCTTCATTTAGGCGGAGTGTAGGCTGAAGGGGCCCGGTTCCTTCGACATCCAAGTGTCGGCCAATGATAATTATTCTACCGGCTAAAGGAGAAAAGTGTGTGATTGAGGCGTTAATGAAAGGTGCCCACCTTGCATTTTCTTCAACTTTTTTAGGGAAATTTCGGACAGCCTGATCGTAGGAGCTCCAGAGCTGAGAAATGACTATATAGTTGTAGTGATCATTCCGTCGATATAGATCCTCGCGCATGCGATTACATGAAATGTCAGAATAAGAGTCAATGAATTCGACGCCCTTTAAAAGAACGCAGCCGCCTCTAGTGACACTGTCTACTTTATCAGAGGGAATCTGCAATGCTGAAGCTATTGGGTCAACGTATTGTTGAAGAGCGGAGTCCCCAATGAAAAGAATCCTTTTTTCTCCTTTGCTGTCAATATTTATCCCTCTTTGAAATTTTTCGTGAAATGAAAATGCATGGGCTTTTATTACTTGTACAGAAAAAGGATTTAGGTGAGCGAAACGCATTTCCAATCCGTTTGTTTTTGCAATAACAATGCCAACGATAGCGAAAAGAGGAATGGTAAGTGACAGGCTGGTAGTAATAAGAGAAGACGCCCGGTTTTTTTTGTGCACAGCTTGGCGGAGGGGTTTTTCCAGATAACGATATGTAATCCATGCAGCAGGAAATGATAAAATGCAGACAAAAAAGAATAAGGCCCATGGTGACCAAGTCAGATTGAAGTAGTGAAAAAAAGAAATCAGGGGTTGGTGGTAAAGATAGAGTGGATAGGAAATCAAGCCGATAGTTACCATCCACTTTGCAGACAAAGCCCTGGTTACTAGACCTTTATTTGGGAAACCAATAATTAATGCTGTTCCAAGACAAGGCCACAGTGCATTAAGTCCTGGGAAACTGGAATCATTATCAAGGGTAAAGATGGGAATTAATATGGCAATCACCCCTAAATAGTTAGCGGCTTGTTTGATGATTTCGGGTGTATTCTTAGCAGAATTCCGGCTCATGCTTAGAGCAAGACCGGCGCCGATGAGAAGCTCAAAACCCCTGTATTGGGGCAAAAAATACCCTGATGGTGAGCGATCTGCAGCCACATTGATAGATAAGCCTAGAGAAACAAAAAGCATGATGATGACTAGAGAGCCAATCAGTTTTGGACTTATTCGATAAAAAAGCAGGAATAAAGCAGGCCATACTAGATAAAACTGTTCTTCGACACCCAGCGACCAAAGGTGGATAAATGGCTGATAAGCTTCATCCTTTGCAAAATAATCAGTGCCTTGAGAAAAAAGCAGATTGGCAGCACCAAAGGACGAGAAGAAAATCTGTTTTCCTAGAATGTCAAATCTGGCTGTGTCATAGAAAAAGAAACCGAAGGCGGTTACTAGAAGAAGGGTTAGTGCTAGAGCAGGAATCAGCCGAGCGACCCGCCGCTTATAGAATATGCGATAACTGAAAGTTCCTGACTTCGCATCTTTATAAATCAGACTGGTAATCAAAAAACCACTAATAACAAAAAAAATATCAACGCCAACGTAGCCCCCAGAAAACTGACTGATCCCAGAATGGAAAAGAAGGACAGCAAGAACTGCTACCGCTCTAAGCCCGTCAATATCGCTACGATAATTCATGATTTTCCCCAATCATATTACGCATCTCTAATGCTACTTGGTTGCCATTTTCTGGTATTAAGAAATAGTGTTTCGCTCTAACGGCTGGCCATGCTTCAGTACGCACCAAATTATTTGGCTGGATATCAAACAGTCACAAACTTGGCCGCCCGCGCTGCATGCAGCTTCTTGTAACTTTCGATCAGGCGCTGATGTTTCTCCAGGCCGTCCAGCTGCATGTTGGTGGGGGTCAGGCCCGGGAAGCGTATGCTGCCATCAACCGCGCCTATGACTGTTGCCAGGGTCTCTTCACCGTACATGCGCCCCAGGTTGTAACGGTAGTCGTCCAGTTCCAGTTCGTCATCCAGGGTGATTTCCAATACCGCATTGACCGCCCGGTAGAACAGGCCCCGTTCCACGGTGTTGTCGTTGTACTGAATAAACATTTCCACCAGCTCCAGGGCGTCGTCATGACGCTGTAGTGCCAGGTAGATCATCAGTTTCAATTCGAGAATGGTGAGCTGACCCCACACGGTGTTTTCGTCGAACTCGATACCGATCAGGGTGATGATATCGGTGTAGTTATCGATCTGGCTTTCTTCCAGCCGTTCCACCAGTTGCCCCAGCTGCTCATCGCTGAGGCGGTGCAGGTTGAGAATATCCTCGCGATAATCCAGCGCCATATTGGTGTTGTCCCAGATCAAGTCTTCCACCGGATACACCTCGGAAAAATCGGGGACCAGAATACGGCAGACCGGTGCGCCCAGTTCTTCATACACGGCCACGTAGGCTTCCTTCTCCAGGTCTTTCAATATGCCGAACAGGCGGGCGGTTTCTTCTTCGGTGGTGCCGGAAAAATCCCACTCGCAGAAGTCCTCGTCGGCCTGGGCACTGAAGAAACGCCAGCTCACTACCCCGGTGGAGTCGATGAAATGCTCGACGAAATTATTGGGCTCGCAGACTTCCTGACTATTGAAGGTGGGCGGCGGCACATCGTTCAGGCCTTCGAAGCTGCGCCCTTGCAGCAGTTCGGTGAGGCTGCGCTCCAGGGCCACTTCGAAGCTGGGGTGGGCGCCGAAGGAGGCGAATACGCCGCCGGTGCGCGGGTTCATCAGTGTCACGCACATGACCGGAAATTGCCCGCCCAGGGACGCATCTTTCACCAGCACCGGAAAGCCCTGCTCCTCCAGTGCGGCGATGCCTTCGACAATGCCGGGGTACTTGGCCAGCACGTCCTGGGGCACATCCGGCAGGGCAATCTCTTCTTCAATGATGTGTTTCTTCACGGCCCGTTCAAAAATTTCCGACAGGCATTGCACCTGGGCTTCGGCCAGGGTGTTGCCCGCACTCATGCCGTTACTGAGGAACAGGTTCTCGATGAGGTTGGAGGGGAAGTACACCGTCTCGCCGTCGGATTGGCGAACGAACGGTAGCGAGCAGATGCCCCGGTCCGCCCGGCCGGAATTGGTATCGATCAGGTTGGAGCCGCCCAGTTCGCCTTCCGGGTTGTAGATGCCCAGGCAGTAGTCATCCAGGATCCCTTGCGGCAGTGCGTCGTTGGGGCCGGGTTTGAACCACTTTTCGTTGGGGTAATGGACGAAGTCGCTGTTGGCGATGTCTTCCCCGAAGAACTGGTCGTTATAGAAGAAGTTGCAGTTGAGGCGCTCGATAAACTCGCCCAGTGCGGAACACAGGGCGGCTTCCTTGGTGGCGCCCTTGCCGTTGGTAAAGCACATGGGCGAGGCCGCATCGCGAATATGCAGCGACCACACGTGGGGCACGATATTGCGCCAGGAGGCGATCTCGATCTTCATGCCCAGCCCG
>NZ_LWFX01000003.1:0-4517 GCF_001635175.1 Alcanivorax sp. HI0083
GCCGCCTGCGTCAGATTCTTACCAACCTGACCGGCGCCCTGATTCGCCATGGCCACCCCGGCGAAATGGTGGTGGACGTTTCCATGGAACCCACCGGTCAGGCCGACCGCGTTCGTTTTGGTTTCACCGGCAGCGCCATGAATGAGGAAACCCTCAAGCGTTTGCGGGACAACCAGAAACAGAACGAAAGCAGCCACCTGAGCCTGGCCATTGCCGAACAACTGGTGGAAGCCCTGGGCGGACGCATGGGTACATTGCAGGATCACAAGGATGTGCATTACTGGTTCGTGGTGCCACTGCCTGCCGAGGATGCCCCCGCGCCAAGCACCAACGTGGATACAACCGCGCTCTCCGGACGCAGCCTGTTGGTGGTGGACGACTCCAGCACCGTGACCCGGGTACTGCGTCACCACGCCCTCTCGTGGGGCATGCGCGTCACCGCCTGCCACGACCCACGCGAGGCTCTTGCGTCCCTGCGCACCCAGGCCAACATCAACGAGCCTTACGATATCGTTGTCCTGGATCACCACATGCCCGGCATGGACGGCATGCAACTGGCTGCCCGCATCCATGAAGACCCGGTCATCGTGCATCCCACCGTGCTCGTCATGCTAACCGGCATCAACAATGCCCCCACGGCGACCCAGGCCCGCAATGTGGGCATTCACCGTGTGCTGTCCAAGCCGGTCTCCGCACCGCGGCTGCGCCAGGCACTGGCAGAAGAATTAGGCCTGGGGCATCCGTCGGTGTCAGAACACAGCCAACCACAACACCAGCCAGACCCCGGCCTGAAACTGCTGGTGGCGGAAGATCATTACCTGAGCCAGAAGGTGATTCGCGGTATGCTGGGCAAATTGGGCCTGAAGGCGGATATTGCCTCCAATGGCAAGGAAGCGCTGGAACTGGCCAGCAACACGCGCTACGACCTGATCCTGATGGATTGCGAAATGCCGGAAATGGATGGCTTTGAAGCCACCCGGATGATCCGGGCACAGGAGCAAAAACAGGGCCTGCCAGCGGTGCCCATTGTGGCCCTGACGGCCCATATCCTGCGTGAGCACAAAGACCGCAGCCTGGCAGCCGGCATGAACGCCCACCTGCCCAAACCCGTGGAATTGAATGTATTACGAGAGACACTGGTTCGGTTTACCCAACCCGACAGCACCGATGCGGACTCATGGTTAAGCAACGACGAAGTGCCCGACTAAGAAGGCACGCCTGATCAAGCACAGGGGCAAACCGCCAAGCCGCAGTTACGCGCCGGCACTGACCGCCCGCCCCTGGCACCATTGTCGTAGCCGCGCCAGCGATTCCGCCATGGTCACCGACAGCGGTACGGTCGCTTCCAGCTCGGCCTCCAGCAAGGCCTGATCCAGTGGCTGATCCCCGGCCCCGGCGCTATACAACCCGGCCACCACCGCCTGCTCGATCTCAGCGCCGGTAAAGCCATCGCTGTGCTCCGCCAGGCGAGCCAGATCAAACGCTGATACGGTTTGTCCGCGCTTTTGCAGATGGATCCGGAAGATCACTTCCCGGACCTCACTGGACGGCAAATCCACAAAGAAGATCTCGTCCAGGCGCCCCTTGCGGATCAACTCCGGGGGCAGCCGTTCAATATCGTTGGCGGTGGCGACCATAAACACCTGACTGCGGTTTTCCGCCATCCAGGTCAACAAGGTGCCAAGCACCCGGCGGGAGGTGCCGCCATCGTTATCACCCACCGCAATCCCTTTCTCGATTTCATCGATCCACAGCACACAGGGCGACATGGTTTCCGCCATGGCCAACGCCTCGCGCACATTACGCTCGGATTCCCCGAAGAATTTGTTGTAGATAGCCCCCATATCCAGGCGCAACAACGGCAGCCCCCAAAGCCCGGCCACCGATTTGGCCGCCAGGCTTTTACCGCCGCCCTGCACGCCCACCAGCATTACCCCACGGGGCGAGTCGATACCTTCACCCTGATTGCCATGGAAGGCACTTTCACGCTTGCCCAGCCAGTCTTTCAGACCCTGCAACCCGCCCACATTAGCGAAGCTGTCAGTGTCGTATTCGTAGCTCAGTACGCCGTCCATTTCCATCAATGCAAACTTGGCTTTGTTCACCTCCGGCAGGTCCGCCTCGGTGATGGCGCCATCGTGGATAATCGCCCCACGGGCCAGCTTACGGGCATCTTCCACGCTCAAGCCACGCAGGTTGCGCACCAGCCGGTCCAGCGAGGCCCGGTCCGCGCGCACCCGTTCGCCCCGCTCTTTCTTGAAACGGCGCGCTTCGTCCTGAACGATGTGCTCCAACTGCTTTTCATCGGGCATGGACAGGCTGAAGCGAGTGCAATAACGGCGCAGTTCCGCGGGAATGGTCAATTCATGGCTGATCAGCACTAGAGTGTGATGCAGGCGCTCATGGTGCAGGGCGATTTCCTTGAGCAACCGGACGTGCTTTGGCTCACCGTCCAGATAAGGGTGCAGATCACACAGCGCATAGATCCCCGGCTCATTGGTACCGCGAATCTGTCCCAGCATGGCATCCGGTTCAATGGTGTGTTTCTGGCTGGGGCTGTCTTCCAGTTCCAGCCGGCGCAGGCCGTCCACCGCATTCCAGCCGAACACCGGTCGCCCCTCTCGCATCCCCAGGCGGCGAATCAAATCCAGCGCCCGCAGCTCCTCCCAGGTTTCAATCACCACGATGGGATAGCGGGACTCAAGCAGCATTTTCAGGTCGTTCAGATCACTCATTGTTTTATGCTTGCACGCCTCACGCTTCACGCTGGCATGCAACGCCCTTCTTGTTTTGAGGGCTCTTAGGCTACACTAGATCTCCCATTTCTTTCAGCATGCAAGCATGTTGTGTGTTTGCATGCAGCGCTGATAACTATGACTGAACGCCGACTGTCACCTCTGGATCGCCTGCTGGCCCGTGCCGACAATGCCCTGCGCACCCTCACGCCCGGCACCGTACAGGCCGAACGCAGCCCCACGTCCTCGCCTACCGGTCCCGGCAGCGACATACAGCCGGGCACACTGCCCGGCGACCAGCGCCGCCATGTGCTTGGATTGATGCGCATTAACCATACCGGCGAGGTGTGTGCCCAGGCGCTTTATCAGGGTCAGGCCAGCACCGCCAGCCTGCCGCATATCCGCCATGCCATGGAAGAATCCGCTCGGGAAGAGGAAGACCACCTGGCCTGGTGTGAAGAGCGCATTCAGGAACTGGGCGGCGTGCCCAGCAAACTCAATCCGCTGTTCTATGCCATGAGCTATGCGGTAGGCGCTACCGCCGGGTTGATTGGTGATCGCTGGAGCCTGGGCTTCGTGACAGAAACGGAAAATCAGGTGGTCAAACACCTGGAATCCCATCTCTATCAGGTACCGGAAAGCGACCTGCGCACCCGGGCCATTCTCGAGCAAATGAAAACCGACGAGCTCAAACACGCCGTCACCGCCAAAGACGCCGGCGGCGCCGACCTGCCTCTGCCCGTACGCCACGCCATGACGCTGATGAGCAAGGTGATGACCTTTACCACCTATCGTATCTAGGGAGCCTCTGAATAACTCCTTGCGTACTCAGCGTGGTCTGGAGCGTGCAGCTGTTGTGTCTTGTCTCGATGGTCAGGGTGGCTCCCTTTCCAAGAGACAAGGCGTAACAGATGGGCGCTCCAGGCCGCGCCCTTCGGGTCTTTCAGGCTGGCCCGCACTCGTTGTTGCACTTTTTTGATGGATGGACATACACCTTCAAAAGCGCGCCTAGACTGCGAACCAGCCTGAAAGACTGAGCATGCAAGGAGTTATTCAGAGGCTCCCTAACCAACGCTTCAAGAATTTCACCTGTAGGAGCACATCTTGAGGTGCGAACCACGCGTAGCGTGAAATCAGCCGAAGGACGATCAGGCATTCCAGATAGAAAAATCTGTCGAGTCCTGAAAGGGTTGTTGCCTCGCTGTCGCTCGGTTCGCACCTCGAGTGGTGCTCCTACAGCGGCTTCGCAGCCAACAACAAAAAGGCCGCACCCAAGGTGCGGCCTTTTTGTTTTGCGTGTCGCATGCAGCGTGAAGCGTGCTGCGGGTTTAACCTAGGTTGCGGCTGTAGAAAATCTCCAGCATCTCTGTGCGCAAACGCTCTTCGATCTGATCCAGTTCTTCCTGCTCGAACTCATCACTACCCGCACCAAACAGATAGTTATCGATATCGAAGTCCTTCAGCAGCATCTTGGTGTGGAAGATATTTTCCTGATACACATTCACGTCGATCATCTGATAGGCGTTCTGGGTATCTTCGGTCAGGAAATTCTGGATGGAATTGATGTCGTGATCAATAAAGTGCTTGGTGCCATCCAGATCCCGGGTCATGCCACGCACCCGATAGTCCACGGTAACGATATCGGAATCGAAACTGTGGATCAGGTAATTCAACGCACGTAGCGGGGAAATCACACCACAGGTGGAGACATCCACATCCACTCGAAACGTGGAAATACCGTTATCTGGATGGGATTCCGGATAGGTATGCACCGTCACATGA
>NZ_LWFX01000004.1:0-595 GCF_001635175.1 Alcanivorax sp. HI0083
AGCAAAAAAACGCTGCAAGCCAACGGCAAGACCTATCATTATTTCGATATCAATGCGGTCGCCGACAAAGGCTGGGGTGATCTCAGCAAGCTCCCCTTTTCCCTCAAAGTCCTTCTCGAAAACCTGCTCCGCTTTGAAGACGGTGACAGCGTCACCGGCGCCGACATCGAAGCCGTGATGCGCTGGCTGGAACACAAGCGCTCGGACAAGGAAATCAATTACCGCCCGGCCCGGGTACTGATGCAGGATTTCACCGGCGTCCCCGGTGTGGTGGATCTGGCGGCCATGCGCGATGCCATCAAGAAGGCCGGCGGCGATCCGGGCCGCATTAATCCGCTGACACCGGTGGATCTGGTCATCGACCACTCGGTGATGGTGGACAAGTTCGGCAACCCGCAAGCCTTCGAAGAGAACGTGGAAATCGAGTACCAGCGCAACCGGGAGCGTTATCAGTTCCTGCGCTGGGGCCAGAAAGCCTTCGACAACTTCCGCGTGGTGCCGCCGGGCACCGGCATCTGCCACCAGGTGAACCTGGAATACCTGGCCAAGGGTGTGTGGTCGTCCGAATCCGAGGACGGCAACACCTATGCCTACC
>NZ_LWFX01000005.1:0-932 GCF_001635175.1 Alcanivorax sp. HI0083
CTTTCAGATAGGTAAAGACGTCGGCACCCCGGAAGGCGTAGATGGCCTGCTTGGGATCGCCGATCATGAACCAGCCGGTGCCTTCTTGCCCTTCATAGAGCGCGGAAAAAATGCCGTACTGGGTGGGGTCGGTGTCCTGGAATTCGTCGATCAACGCCACCGGAAACTGGTCGCGAATGACCTGGGCCAGGCGTTCGCCGTTGCTGCCTTTCAAGGCATCGTGCAGGCGGCTGAGCATGTCGTCGAAGCCCATGGTGGCGGTCTGGCGGCGGACCTGATCCACGCGCCGGTCGATCCAGGCGGCGGCATGGGCGAGCAGGTCGGTGCGGGGCAACTGTGTATTTGCCCGCCCTTCCATGACCGCGTCCAGCTGCTGGCAGAAGGCAAAGTCCGGCCGATGCGCCTGGCCGGCCTTGGTGAGTTTCATGCCTTCATGGGAAAACTTTGCCAGGGTGTCGTAGGCCTTGTCGTTAAGCCGTTCGCCATTGGCGTAGCGCTGCAGGGTTTGCAGCATGCCGGGCAGGCTGGTGGTGCGGTAGCTGTTGCCGTTGAGCCATTTGTTATCGCGGGCGGCGCGCACCCATTCGAGAAAGGCCGGCAGTTCGGCGGCCAGTTGCCGGCGGGCGTGTTGATCCTTGTCCGCCTGGGGGTCGGTTTGCGTGAGCCAGTGTTTGACGCTTTGCGGTAACTCTTCCGGGTCAGCTTCTTTCAGGCCGAGCAGGGGACGGCAGGCGTCCAGCAGGGCATCCGGGTTGCCCAGGTTGTCGCTTTGCAGGGCATTGGCGGCGCTCACCGGGAAATCGGCAATCACCGAGCGCCAGTAATCCCGCGCTGCCATCTGCTGTTCGTCGCTGGCGTCTTCCTGCAATTCCAGGCTGAACAGGCTGCCGGAATCGAAGGCATGCTGTTTGAGCATGCGATTACAGAAGCCG
>NZ_LWFX01000006.1:0-340 GCF_001635175.1 Alcanivorax sp. HI0083
GACATGACACACCGGGCGTAGAATAAGGATTCGAGCTCAACGTCAGGAGATTGCCATGCAACGATTACCGATTCCGGCCTTACTGGTGCTCACCACGGCACTGCTACTCAGCGCCTGTGTCAGCCCGGTGGTGATCGACAGTCAGTCCGGCGCCGATCTGCAGCAATACCGCACCTACGCCTTTGTACCCCAGGACCAGGACAAACCCCGTGAGCTGGATGACCAGCGCGCCCAGGCTGCCCTGAAACAGGCACTGGCCGCCAAAGGTCTGTCTGCCGCCCCCCCTGACCAGGCCGATGTGCAGGTGAAACACTTCTTCAAACGCGAGCAGCGCTTCGAT
>NZ_LWFX01000007.1:0-726 GCF_001635175.1 Alcanivorax sp. HI0083
CACGTCAGCATTATCGCCAACGCCATCGCCGTCCGAATCGGCAGTTTCACCAGAATCATTCGGGAAGGCATCCCCGTTATCACCAACGCCATCGCCATCACTGTCGGCGGTTTCGTTTGCGTCATCCGGGAAAGCGTCCGCGTTGTCACCGACACCGTCGCTGTCGCTATCGGCCGTTTCTTCCGGATCATTCGGGAAGGCATCCGTGTTATCGCCTACAAAATCACCATCACTATCGGTGGTTTCTTCTGGGTTATGCGGGAAAGCATCTGCTTCATCGCCTACACCATCATTGTCGCTATCAGTGTCTTCCTCCGGGTCTTCCGGGAAGGCATCTGCGTTATCCCCTACGCCATCACCATCTGTGTCGGCATCCTCTTCCGGATCGTTAGGAAACACATCGGCATTATTGCCAACACCGTCGCCATCGGTGTCCGTGGTTTCAGCTGGATCATTTGGGAAGTCGTCCTCGCCATCGACCACGCCATCTTCGTCACGATCCGGATCGAAGGGCGCGTCGTCCTCCTCATTGAGCAGGCCATCGTCATCAATATCCGCATCACTGCTGTCCGGCATGCCATCCTGATCGATATCACTTTCGGTTTCTGCCGGCTCGATAACCGTGGTGGTGTTCTCGGCAGTAGACGTATCCGCGTCCACGCCGGTATCTGCCGTTTCTTCAGCCACCACACTGGCTACCTGGGATACGGTCTTGTTGGAACCGGG
>NZ_LWFX01000008.1:0-683 GCF_001635175.1 Alcanivorax sp. HI0083
CAACGCCATGCGAACGAACTTGCGATTGGTGGCACTGGCGATGGATTGCCCCAGTGAAGTCTTGCCCACCCCGGGTGGCCCCACCAGGCACAACACCGGCCCTTTTACCTTGCCGACCCGGCTTTGTACGGCCAAAAATTCCAGCACGCGGTCTTTTACGTCTTCCAGACCGTAGTGGTCCCGGTCCAGTACTTCCTTGGCGTAATTCAGGTCATGACGCACCCGGCTGCGCTTTTTCCATGGCACCGAGGTCATCCAGTCCAGATAGCCGCGCACAACCGTGGCTTCCGCCGACATGGGGGACATCATCTTGAGCTTGTTCAGCTCTGCCTGAGCCTTGTCACGGGCCTCTTTTGGCATGCCCGAGCTGTCGATTTTCTTTTCCAGATCGTCCAGGTCATTACCACTGTCTTCCAGATCACCCAGCTCTTTCTGGATGGCTTTCATCTGTTCGTTCAGGTAATACTCGCGCTGGCTTTTCTCCATCTGCTTTTTCACCCGGCCACGGATGCGCTTTTCCACTTTTAGCACATCAATGTCCGATTCCATCAGCGCGATCAGGTGTTCAACACGCTCGCGCACGTCCACCATTTCCAGCACGTCCTGCTTCTCCTCCAGCTTGAGCTGCAGGTGCGCGGCAATGGTGTCAGCCAAGCGGCTGACTTCGTCGATGGAAGAAACGG
>NZ_LWFX01000009.1:0-333 GCF_001635175.1 Alcanivorax sp. HI0083
GTGGTCCCGGTCCAGTACTTCCTTGGCGTAATTCAGGTCATGACGCACCCGGCTGCGCTTTTTCCATGGCACCGAGGTCATCCAGTCCAGATAGCCGCGCACAACCGTGGCTTCCGCCGACATGGGGGACATCATCTTGAGCTTGTTCAGCTCTGCCTGAGCCTTGTCACGGGCCTCTTTTGGCATGCCCGAGCTGTCGATTTTCTTTTCCAGATCGTCCAGGTCATTACCACTGTCTTCCAGATCACCCAGCTCTTTCTGGATGGCTTTCATCTGTTCGTTCAGGTAATACTCGCGCTGGCTTTTCTCCATCTGCTTTTTCACCCGGCCACG
>NZ_LWFX01000010.1:0-1447 GCF_001635175.1 Alcanivorax sp. HI0083
GAAACAGCGATTGAGCCGGGTGGGCCGCGTGGCGGTGCTGGCCGGCGGCAAATCCGCAGAGCGCCCGGTGTCGCTGAAGAGCGGTGCGGCGGTGCATCAGGGCCTGCGCAATCTGGGCTTGATCGCAGAATTGGTGGATCCGGCGGACAAGAGCGTGGACACCCTGAAAGGCTTTGATGCCGCCTTTATTGCCCTGCACGGTCGCGGCGGCGAAGACGGCGTGATCCAGGGTGTACTGGAACATCTGGAGATTCCCTACACCGGGTCCGGAGTGATGGCATCGGCCATTGGCATGGACAAGGTGCGCACCAAGCAACTGTGGAAAGGGGCGGGTTTGCCGACCCCGGCGTTTTATGTGTCCGGCCGCGATGAGGTAGACCTGGGCTTCCCGGTCATCGTGAAACCGGCCCACGAAGGCTCCTCCATCGGTATGGCCAAGGCGGATAACGCTGAAGAGCTGGCCGAGGCGCTGGTTGCCGCAGAAAAATTTGATCAGGACGTGCTGGTGGAAGCCTGGGTCAACGGGCCGGAATACACCGTGGCGGTGCTGGGCGATGAAGCCTTGCCGGCCATCCGCCTGCAAACGCCCCATGCGTTCTATGACTTTGCAGCCAAGTATCAGTCCGACAGCACCGAATACCTGTGCCCGGCGGGGCTGGATGGTGCCGACGAGCAGGCGCTGCGGCAGCTGGCGCTGACAGCATTCCGGGTTGCCGGGTGCCGTGGCTGGGGCCGGGTCGATGTGATGCGCGATGCGCAGGGCCAGTGGCAGCTGCTGGAAGTGAACACGGTGCCTGGCATGACTGATCACTCGCTGGTGCCCATGGCGGCAAAGGCCACCGGCCGCGATTTTGACGTGCTGGTGGGTGAAATCCTGCTGGATGCACTGGAACGGGGTCGTGGCTAGAAACGCCCCCGCGCCCCGTGGCGCCCGCCGCAAGCCGGTGAAAAAGGCCGGCGTACCGCTGCGCGAGCGCATTGCAGCGGCGGTGCCGTGGATGCTGGTGAGCTCGGTGGCGCTGGTCATCCTGCTGGCGGTGATCTACCTGCCGTCAGCACTGGATGGCTACCCGATCCGCAAGGTGGGCGTGGACGGTGTCACCGATGTGCGCCGTCAGCAACAGATCGAGACCGCCTTGGCGGCGTTGGTGCGCGAAGAGAATTATTTCTCTGTGCCGCTGGAAGATATTTACCAGCAGTCACAGGGATTGAGTTGGGTGGAGGAGGTCTCCGTCCGTCGTCAGTGGCCCGATACCGTGGTGCTGACAGTGGAAGAGCGTCGCCCGGTGGCCGTGTGGAACGAGGCAGTGCTGGTGTCGGACAGCGGGCAGCCGTTCAAGGCGCTCAAGCAGTATGACCTGACGGATCTGCCCCACCTGAGCGGCCCGGAGCAACGGCTGGAGGAAGTCATGGGCTTCTACCACAGCATGGGCAAAACGCTGGCGGA
>NZ_LWFX01000011.1:0-1005 GCF_001635175.1 Alcanivorax sp. HI0083
TTTCGAGCGGCCGGCTCTGCCGTTCTATCAACGCATCCACCACTTCCTGGGAGCGTACCGCCAGGATCGACAACAGGGTGTCGCTGAGGCCATGAGTTTCTTCACAACACCCCTGCAGGAACACATTGGCATGGCAGCCTGATGCCATGGGCAAACGGTAACAACGCTCCACGTCTTTCTCGGACATCCAGTCCGCCATGGGCGAGAGCAACTGCTCATGGCCATTACGGTTATAACCGGTGGCCAGCACCACCCCATCGTAGACTTCGGTCTGTTCCACGCCGGTGTCCTTGTTGCGCAGGGTCAACAGCACACGGGTGCCATCATTCTGCACACCAACGATATCGCGGTTGGACAGGAAGCGGTGCTGCATCTTGCCGGTGACTTTCTGCAGGTAAAGACGCTCGTAGATCTGTTCAATTTCCGCCAGATCCACTACCGCGTAATTGGTCTGGCTGAAACGCTTGAGAAAATCCTGCCGCTCGGATTCCGGCCGGGCGTAGATAGTATCCGTGAACGCTGGATCGAAAATTTCGTTCACAAAAGCACTGTCATCGGCCGGGTGCAGGGCCCGGCTGCGGCTGACCAGATCCATCTTGCCATCCGGGTACTGGTCCATCAGATCCAGGTAAATTTCAGCGGCACTCTGGCCTGCTCCGATCACCGCAATACGTGGCGTTTCGTGGCGAGCAAACCGCTCGTATTCGTGTTTATAGCGCGATGAGTGAACCATGTTTTCACCCATCTTCCCGGCGAACACCGCCGGAATCTTCGGGTAACCACCGATGCCGATAACCAGGTTTCGAGTAAAAATCTCTTGCTCACTACCGTCGGCATTACGCGAACGCACGCGCACCCATTCCACTTCACCACCCTGCTCCACCGGCTCAATGGCAATCACTTCCTGACCATAGTGCACATGCTCTTTAAACTGATCGGCGGACCAGCGCATGTAATCGTTATATTCCACACGGGTAGGAAAAAACGTGCCCATGTTGATAAAGG
>NZ_LWFX01000012.1:0-436 GCF_001635175.1 Alcanivorax sp. HI0083
TCGGAAAAGGAGTCGGGGGTCACATTGAGGATCCCCATAACGACAGGCGCGGACAGGTCTAGTGTCCGCGCCCCACAGCTAAGCGTTGTTGGATGCATCATGAATCAGTGCGTGTTGGCAGGCCCACCAATGGGGTCGTCACCGGACGGCTGATCACCATCGCCGGAGGCGGCGGCACCGTTACCCGGACCCTGATCACGCCAGTCTTTTGGTGGGCGAGGCTTATGGCCGCCCATGATGTCATCGATCTGCGCCGCATCAATGGTTTCGTACTGCATCAACGCATCCGCCATCAGGTCCAGCTTGTCGCGGTTGTCTTCCAGGATCTGCTTGGCGCGCCCGTAACAGCCATCGATGATGGCCCGCACTTCACGGTCGATTTCTTCTGCAGTCTGCTCGGACATATGCTTGCGCTGCCCCACCTGCTTGCCAAGGA
>NZ_LWFX01000013.1:0-785 GCF_001635175.1 Alcanivorax sp. HI0083
GGCTATATTACCGAGGGAAAAGCGGCGACAGCTGGAAAGCTGGATGTGGCGGTAGAGAAGACTCCGTACTCCATTACCGTAGTGAATGAAGAATTCATCAAGGATACCGGGGCCAAGAATATTCAGGATGCCCTGGTCTATTCTTCCGGTGTTTATTCTGGTGCGTTCGGGTTTGATACCCGTGGTGACTTTGTGAAAGTGCGCGGTCTCGACGCTTCTTTCTACAAGGATGGGCTGCGTTCCCTGTACGGCAGTTACAACAGCGTGCGTCCGAACATTTATGCACTGGAGCAGGTGGAAGTCCTGAAAGGACCGTCTTCTGTTTTGTATGGACAGGCGGAGTTGGGGGGTATTGTGAATACTGTCTCCAAGCTGCCAAAGGCCCGGCAACAGGGCGAGATCTGGGCCCAGGTGGGCTCCTATGACCGAAAGCAGTTGGCGGCAGACATCACTGGCCCCATGTCAGAAGATGGCAGGTTGCTGTACCGGATGGTAGCGCAGAAACGGGAGAGTGGCACCCAGGTTGATCACGTGGATGATAATGGTTTCCTGTTTGCGCCTTCCTTTACCTGGCTGCCCACGGACAACACAACCATCTCCCTGCTCATCAATACCCAGGAGAACAATGGCGGGATCTCTGCCCAGTTCCTGCCCGCAGAGGGGACGCTATTGCCGGGCGTCAAAGGGGGTATTCCGGTTAACACCTTTGTGGGGGAGCCAAGTTGGGATCGTTATGATCGCAGGCTGAATGAAGCGACCCTGTTTGTAGATCAACGCCTGAATGA
>NZ_LWFX01000014.1:0-4907 GCF_001635175.1 Alcanivorax sp. HI0083
TTTCCGCCAGGAACGCCATGGAAATCCCCTCGGAAGTGGGCTCGGCGGCCTTCTCTCCCAGGAGCAGGCGTTCCAGATAGCGGGCTATGATATCAACTTCCAGGTTCACTGGCGTCCCCACCTGCCATTGACCGATGGTGGTGACCTCCTGGGTGTGCGGAATAATGTTCAGGGAAAACACCGCTCCGGCCACACTGTTCACCGTCAGGCTGATGCCATCGACGGTGATTGAACCCTTGTGGGCAATGTACTTGGCCAGCTCCGCCGGTGCCTCGATATCGATACGCACCGAACGGGCATCCTGCTTCATCTCGACAATCTTGCCCAGGCCATCCACATGACCGCTGACCAGGTGGCCACCCAGTCGGGAGGACGGAGTCAGGGCTTTTTCCAGGTTCACCGTGCTGCCCACGCTGATTTGCGCCAGCGAGGTCAGCGACAGCGTTTCCCCGGATACATCCGCCTCAAAGGCACCACCAGGCAACGCGGTGGCGGTAAGGCATACGCCGTTCACTGCGATGGAGTCGCCCAGCTGCACATCGGAAAAGTCCAGCCCTTCGCTCTTGATCAGCAAGGTCACATCGCCGCCTTTCGGGGTCATGGCGGCCACCTTGCCCATGGATTCGATAATGCCGGTAAACATGTAAACTCTCCTGCGTCAGGCTCGCAGACCAGACACGTCGGTATTGAGTCGAAAGTTTAAAGTTCAAAGTTGAAAAGCGCGGGCAGAGCCTTGCCTGTTGTCCGTTCCGCGCCCGCGTTCACCGGTAATCGCGACGCCAACCACTCAACCTCGCACCGCCCTCATCTGCGTTTTAACTTTCAACTTTGAACTTTAAACTCATTACGCCGGAACCAGCGTCAAACGCAGATCATCGCCAATCTGGCGCACATCCTGCCAACGCAACGCCACCTTCTCGCTCATGCTGGCCAACTGCGGCAGCCCCAGTAACGGCCGGGCTGACGAGCCCAACAGGGCCGGTGCCATATAGACGAGAATTTCGTCGAACAGGCCCTCACGAACAAACGCACCGGCCAGCGTGGCGCCACATTCTACCAGCACTTCATTACATTCGCGCCGGTTCAATTCGATCAACAACTGCTGCAGGTCGATCCCGGAGCCAGAGGCCGGCAAGTGCATGACCTCAGCTCCGGCGGATTCCAGCGCATTCTGGCGCCCCGGGTGCTGTTCCCCAGCCACCAGCAGGCAATGCCCCGGCGCACTCACCACCGGCACATCCGGGGGCGTGCGCAGAGTTCTGTCCAGAATTACCCGCACAGGCTGGCGCACCCAGTCGCGGCCCGCCTGACTGTGTTCATCTGGGCGGCAATGATAGTCCGCCAGTGTCCATTGTGCCGGGCGCACCGTATAGGAAGGCCGGTCCGCCAGCACGGTCCCCACGCCGGTGATCACCGCCGAACTGCGTGCCCGCAGGCGCTGCACATCTTCCCGCGCCGCCGGGCCGGTGATCCACTGGGACTCCCCACTAGCCATGGCCGTGCGGCCATCCACACTGGCGGCAATCTTGATGCGAATATAAGGTCGCTGCCGGGTCATCCGGGCAATGAACCCCGGATTCAATTCCCGGGCCTGCGTTTCCAGCAATCCCGACGCCACCGCAATGCCGGCATCCGCCAGCCGTTGCAGCCCCTGCCCCGCCACCTGGGGATTGGGGTCCTCCATGGCCGCAACAACCCTCGCCACCCCGGCGTCCACCAGCGCATCCGCGCAGGGGCCGGTACGCCCGGTATGGGAGCAAGGTTCCAGAGTGACATAGGCCGTGGCTCCCTGAGCCCGATCGCCAGCCGCCGCCAGCGCATGACGCTCGGCATGGGGCTCGCCGGCCCGGGCATGAAAGCCCTCACCGACCACGGCGCCATCACGCACCAGCACACACCCCACTCGTGGGTTAGGGTCCGTGGTGTAGAGGCCTTGGCGCGCCAGTTGCAGCGCCCGGCTCATAGACTGATGGTCGGCAGCAGAAAAGCTCATGATTCCTTCGAGTCTTCCAGCTTGTCACCGGGTTTGCCGCCGGCTTTTTTCAGGCGATCCACTTCAGCGGAAAACTCGGAAATATCCTGAAAACTGCGGTACACCGACGCAAAGCGCACATACGCCACATCGTCCAGCTGTTGCAGTTCTTCCATCACGAACTCGCCCAGCTCCCGGGCCGGCAGCTCCCGTTCGCCGGTGGCACGCAGACGGTGACAAATCCGGCTGATTGCGGCTTCCAGGTCTTCCATGCTCACCGGCCGTTTCTCCAGCGCCCGCAGCATGCCCGCACGCAGCTTGGCCTCATCGAACGGCTGGCGGGTGCCATCGGTTTTCACCAGGCGCGGCATCACCAGCTCTGCTGTTTCAAAGGTGGTAAAGCGCTCGGTACAGCTCAAGCACTCACGGCGACGACGGATCTGCACCCCATCCGCAACCAGACGGGAGTCGATCACCTTGGTGTCCTGGGCGGAGCAAAACGGGCAGTACATGGAAACCCCAGTTGACAGTTGATAGTTGACAATTGACAGCTAAAACCTTGAAACCCGATTATCTGCGAGTTTTGGTGGTTTTGATAATTGCCGTCAATATCTTCAATAACTCTTTGGCGTCAGCCATAACCGACTGACCAGACGAAGGCTCCAAATAGCCGGACTCCATCAACAACTCCAGCCAATATTCCGTTTCATTAGCCTCTTTCAGAGCGATAGACAATTTATGCACGAAGTCTGCACGACTCTCGGCCTGCTCTGCTTCCCTGACCAAGGCTCCAATTGCTGTTCCGCTGCGCAGCAATTGCTTACTTAATATGTATTCTCGCTTCTGCTCTTGCAGATACTGATAAACCTTTATCATCCGCAAAGCAAAAGCGCGGGATTTCTCCCGCGCTGCATACTTTCTCGTCATCCGTGACTCTACGTATTGTTTGCTTTTCGCTGTCAACTATCCACTGTCAACTGTCAACTCATCTTCTACCGCTCATAAACCGGCAACCGAGCACAAATCTCCTTCACCTTGCCTTTCACACTCTCAATCACAGACTCGTCACCCATATTGTCGAGGATGTCACAGATCCAGCCAGCCAGCGCCTTGGCGTCGGCTTCATCAAAGCCGCGACGGGTAATGGACGGGGAGCCGATACGCAGGCCGGACGTCACGAACGGGGAACGCGGGTCGTTGGGCACGGCATTCTTGTTGACGGTGATGTTGGCGCGGCCCAGGGCGGCGTCGGCATCTTTGCCGGTGATGTCCTGCTTGATCAGGCTGAGCAGGAACAGGTGGTTTTCGGTGCCGTTGGACACCACGTCAAAGCCGCGCTCGATGAATACGCCGGCCATGGCCTGGGCATTCTTCACTACCTGCTGCTGGTAGCCCTTGAAGTCAGCCTGCATGGCTTCCTTGAAGCAGATTGCCTTGGCGGCAATCACGTGCTCCAGCGGGCCACCCTGGCCACCGGGGAACACGGCAGAGTTGATCTTCTTCTGAATGTCTTCGTTGGCCTTGCCCATGATCAGGCCGCCACGGGGACCACCCAGAGTCTTGTGGGTCGTAGTGGTAGTGATGTCGGCGATGCCCACCGGGCTGGGGTACACACCCGCCGCAACCAGACCGGCCACGTGGGCCATGTCCACCAGCAGGATGGCGCCCACTTCATCGGCGATATCGCGGAAACGCTGCCAGTCCACCACCTGGGAGTAGGCAGAGAAGCCCGCCACGATCATTTTCGGCTTGTGCTCGCGGGCCAGGGAGGCCACCTGCTCGTAATCAATCAGGCCGGTCTCATTGTCCAGGCCGTACTGGATGGCGTTGTAGGTCTTGCCGGAGAAGTTCGGCTTGGCGCCGTGGGTCAGGTGACCACCCGCGTCCAGGCTCATGCCCAGCACGGTGTCGCCAGCCTTCAGCATGGCCATATACACCGCGCCATTGGCCTGGGAACCGGAGTGCGGCTGCACGTTGGCCCAGTCGGCGCCGAACAGCTCACAGGCCCGGTCGATGGCCAATTGCTCGACCACGTCCACGTTTTCGCAACCGCCGTAGTAGCGCTTGCCCGGGTAGCCTTCGGCGTACTTGTTGGTCAGCACGGAGCCCTGGGCCTCCATGACCCTCGGCGAAGCATAGTTTTCAGAGGCAATCAGCTCGATATGCTCTTCCTGGCGAACTTCCTCGGCCTCGATGGCCGCTTTGATTTCCGGGTCAAACTCGGCGATGGACATGGATTTCGGGAACATGGGCTACCTGTCAACGTGCTAAGAGTGGATTGGGGCGCGTATTCTAACCAAATCCGGGGCCAATGGCACTTGAAGTCCGCTCATGGAAACCTGCCAGTCGTCTCATGGCGTCAGGCACCGGTTTTCTGGCGCCAATCCGGCCTTACATCGCCCTATCAAAGGCCGTGCACTTTCACTCACGGCCGCTTTCCGTTAGCTTAGGCGCCAATCAAAGTACCCTCTGCCGGGGCCTGCAGCCCGCCTGCACCTTACGCCCCGCACATTAATACAGACTGCGGTCGGAGTTTATGAGCCAGTACATCTTCACCATGGACAAGGTGGGCAAGGTTGTCCCACCCAAGAAACACATCCTGAAGAACATCTCCCTGTCGTTCTTTCCCGGCGCCAAGATCGGCGTGCTGGGCCTGAACGGCTCCGGTAAATCCACGCTGCTGCGCATCATGGCCGGCGTGGACAAGGACTTCCTGGGTGAAGCACGGCCGCAGCCGGGCACCAATATCGGCTACCTGCCCCAGGAGCCGGAGCTGGACCCGGAAAAGAATGTCCGCGAGATCGTCGAAGAAGCCGTGGCGGATATCCGTAACGCCCAGCAGCGCCTGGAAGAAGTCTACGAAGCCTATGCGGCGGAAGACGCGGATTTCGACAAGCTGGCCGCCGAACAGGCCAAGCTGGAAGACATCATCGAA
>NZ_LWFX01000015.1:0-504 GCF_001635175.1 Alcanivorax sp. HI0083
CTTTGCGCAGCTGGCCGCACGCTTGCAGCGCGACTTTGCCCTGGAGGGAGATCAGGCCATACGTTTCCTGATGCAGGTGCAGCAATCGGTGATAGGTTGCTGGGCGGTGAGTCAACCGGCACCGGTGGTGGCCAGCGTGATCAAGGCGCCCCCGCTGGATGTGTTTCAGGTGGAGTTCGGGGATGCACTGCGTACCCAGCTACGAGCGTTGCAGGCCGCGTTATAACTCTTTGCCAGGGAGCGCCGGTATGGCTGAACGGTTTGGTGTGGATTGTCTCTATGATCGGGCAGAGAAGCCTGTTGCAGTGTTGCTGCTGGCACATGGTGCCGGTGCTGCGATGGACAGCGATTTCATGAACACCATGGCCGCAGCGTTGGCGTCGCATTCCGTGGCGGTGTTGCGCTTTGAGTTTCCCTACATGCAGCGCCGTCGTGAGGAGCAACGACAATTCCCGCCGGACCGCGCACCCAAGTTGCTGGCGGCGTTTGCCGAGCGTGTCAGAG
>NZ_LWFX01000016.1:0-358 GCF_001635175.1 Alcanivorax sp. HI0083
GTACGCCCGGGTTCTCCGGTGCGGACCTGGCCAATCTGGTCAACGAAGCTGCATTGTTCGCCGCTCGCGCCAACAAGCGAATGGTGTCCATGGAAGAGTTTGAGAAAGCCAAGGACAAGATCCTGATGGGCGCCGAGCGTCGCTCCATGGTGATGAACGAAAAAGAAAAGCTGAACACCGCCTTCCACGAAGCGGGCCACGCTATTGTGGGGCGTTTGGTGCCAGAGCATGATCCGGTTTACAAGGTGAGCATTATTCCCCGCGGTCGAGCGTTGGGTGTCACCATGTACTTGCCGGAAGAAGACAAGTACTCCCAGTCCAAGCGTGGTCTGGAATCCTCGATCTGCTCCCTGTTTGG
>NZ_LWFX01000017.1:0-1188 GCF_001635175.1 Alcanivorax sp. HI0083
GGGGGGACTATGCGATTCTGATGGTGCTGCTGTTTCCTGCCGTGGGCGCAGGCATTGCCTGGGCGGGCTGGAAGATGCGCAGCAACTATCGGTTTTTCGGTCCCACCCCGCTGGAACTGGACCCGGAACCCGGCCATGCCGGTGGTCAGGTAGGGGGCGCCATCCACTTGGGCAAGGCGTTGTCCCGTGACACAGATATGGATGTGTGGCTGAGCTGCATCCGTGGCAGGGAGAGCGGCAGCGGCAAGGACCGCAAGACCGTGGAAGACATCCTCTGGCAGACCGACCAGCGCGCCCTGTGCCAGCCCACCCAGCAGGGCAGCGATATCCTGTTCTGTTTCGATGTGCCGGCGGAACAGCCGCCGTCATCCGGTAGCGGTCGCAATTATATCTGCTGGCGAGTCGAGCTGGAGGGCATGGTTGAAGATCGCAAGCTGAAACGCAGCTGGGATATCCCGGTAGTGGCAGGAGAGGGCGAGAGCCGTTTCCGGCTGCCGGAGTCCCACGTCATGGCCGACCAGCGCGAGCGGCAGGTGGAGGCACTGGAATCCGCCAATGAGCAGATACGGGTGGAGCAGACCAGCCAGGGCCTGCATCTGCAAAGCCGTCCGGGCCGCCACCTGGGGATGAAACTGGCGCTGCTGGTGTTTGGTGGCATTTTCGCCGCCGTGGGCACCGGGCTGTTTATCGCCGCCGCCAGCGAAGGCTTTATGTTGTACTTCATGGGCAGCATTTTCGGGCTGATCGGCTATCTCATTGTGGGGATCACCGTGTTCACCCTGGGCAGGGGGCTGGATGTGTGGATTCGCGGTGGCGAAGTGCGCAGCCTGCGTCGCTGGCTGGGAATCCCCGTGTTTACCCGCAAGGGCCAGTTGCTGCGGGCAGAGCAAGTGGTGCTGAAGACGGGCATGAGCAGCACCAGCAATGGCCGCCAGACCGAGTACATGGCGTTGATCGCCGAGATCGATGGCAAAAAGATTCGTTTGGCTGAGGGCATTGCCGGGCGCGAAGCGGGGGACGCCTTACGTGAGGCCGTGCTGCGCACCCTGCGACTGGTGTAAACTGTCCGCAAATCTGAATCCTTGATGTAGGAGCGTGCTTGCACGCGAACCCTTGCCCAGCCTGGTTCGCGTGCAAGCCCGCTCCTGCAGCCAAAGGGGCGATCCAGTACCCCGATAAGGTGCGAGA
>NZ_LWFX01000018.1:0-286 GCF_001635175.1 Alcanivorax sp. HI0083
GCTCACGTGGTGCGCTGCTTCGACGATGAAAACGTGATCCACGTATCCGGCAAGGTATCGCCGCTGGACGATATCGCCGTGATCAACACCGAGCTGGCCCTGGCCGACCTGGACACGGTAGAAAAAGCCCATCTGCGCGCCACCAAGGCCGCCAAGGGCCAGGACAAGGATGCCAAAGGCTTGCTGCCGGTACTGGACAAGGTGCTGCCCGCCCTGAACGAAGGCAACCCGGCACGCTCCGTAGACCTGAATGACGATGAACGCAAAGCCATCAAGAGCCTGAACC
>NZ_LWFX01000019.1:0-639 GCF_001635175.1 Alcanivorax sp. HI0083
GGAAATCAGCGCGACAACCCGACGCCTCGGCACTTGCCCTGGGTCCAGCAGACCACCCCGTTCACCTGTGGCCCGGCCTGCCTGCTAATGGCCCTGGCCGCACTGAAACAACAAACGCCCACGACCACAGAAGAACTGTTGCTGTGGCGCGAAGCCACCACCATTTTCATGACCGCAGGCCATGGCGGCTGCCACCCGCTGGGGCTGGCGTTGGCCGCCCGGCAGCGTGGGCTCAACGCCCGCGTCTGGTGTAACCAGACTGGCCCCCTGTTTGTGGACTCAGTGCGCGACAGCGACAAGAAAGCGGTGATTACCACGGTACACGACCACTTTGTTAGCGAATGTGCACGGCAAAAAGTGCCTGTTTGCTACGAAGATTTCGGCGCCGATGAGGTAGACAAGGCCATTGCCGCCGGCAGCATTGTCCTGGTGCTGATCAGCACCTGGCGGCTGGACGGACGCAAGGCTCCACACTGGGTTGCCATCAGCGGCAGCGACGGAGAATGCTTCTACATTCATGACCCGGACCCCGGCGAAGACCAAGTGCCTATGGACTGCCAGCATGTGCCCATCACGCGGAAAAAATTTGATCAGATGCGACAATACGGGCAGGCAAAGCTGCGCACGGCGGTGATCTTG
>NZ_LWFX01000020.1:0-344 GCF_001635175.1 Alcanivorax sp. HI0083
GTACCGCAGGATCGGCGGTTTCCGATGACGGCAACCTGAACTATGACGGCGGCGAAGTGGTTTCCTCCGTGGTCAAAGCCATCGGTGACTTCAACCTGCAATACAAGAACTACGGCCTCTTCGTACAGGCCAAGACCTGGTACGACTACACCCAGAAGGAAGGCTATGTTCCCCAGGGCAACTACCCCAATGGGTTCCAGGGCGGCAAGCTGAGCGACGACGGTTTCCATCGTAATTCCCAGTTCCAGGGCGCGACCTTCCAGCAGGTCTTTGCCCACGGCACCTTCCAGGTGAACGAACAGCTATTGAAAGTAGCAGCGGGCCGTAAATTGCTCCTGTGGGGC
>NZ_LWFX01000021.1:0-419 GCF_001635175.1 Alcanivorax sp. HI0083
GACACCCAAGCAGTGATGTTCGAGTCGACAGACGCATGATGGTATTTCCCCAAGGCAACCAGTTGCTGCCATAGCGTTTATGGCGGCAAGACGGCGAGGGATTCTACGGCAGCGGCGGTGGCGCCAACATGTGGCATAACGCCGCACAGGCGCCACCATGTTGTGCCTGCGACGCTCAACGCCCAGCCGCCAAGACGCCGGGCCCTAAAAACTGGATAATGGCCGCCTCAGCCATTCCCCCGACCCGGTAGCTCTGCCATGGAAATCAACGTCAACTTCCTCGACAACCTTCGCCTGGAAGCCAAGTTCGACGACTTCACCGTCATCACCGACCAGCCCATCCGCTACAAGGGCGATGGCTCGGCGCCGAGCCCGTTTGACTATTTCCTGGCATCGTCGGCCATGTGCGCGGCCTATTT
>NZ_LWFX01000022.1:0-709 GCF_001635175.1 Alcanivorax sp. HI0083
CCGTTGTGGCGATGCGGCATAACCCCAGCATTCGGCGCCAATATCAACGGCTGTGTGCTGCAGGCAAACGAAAGATGTCAGCGCTGGGCGCGGCCATGAGAAAACTGGTGCACATCGCTTACGGCGTGCTGGCGCACCAGAAAGAATATGAACCACAGCCCGTTTGAGAGGGGTTGTGGTTCATTGGGAGAGACGGTATCTACAAACCACAAAACACACCATCCACTCGTAGGTCGTGTTTACCCAAGGGCACAGAGAGGTCGAAGGCCGTAACCCGACATAGGCCTGAGACTCAGCCGCTCGTTTGAGCAGACACCAGCACGCCACCAGCAACCCCAGAAACCCAGCCAGACCACGGGGGTCCCGCAGCATGGATTGGCTCAGCCCGAACCCCATAAACGCCACCACAACCAGGGCACCAGACAACGCAAAGGCCTGCACTTCACGGTTACGCGCTTTGACGCCCCGGTACCAATAACGACAGAACAACCCCAAAGGCAATAGATACAAAGCAAGCAGCGACACCAACCCAACCACACCCCGCCGAGCGAAGGTATCCACAGTATCGCTGTGCAACTGATCATACCGGCTAACACCCCGATTAAAGCGCCCTTCGGCCACCCACAGGTCCCGTTGGGACTCGAGCTTACCCTCGCCCCACCCCAACAACGGCTTGTGCTGGATCAGGAGCCAACCGGCCCGCCACATC
>NZ_LWFX01000023.1:0-686 GCF_001635175.1 Alcanivorax sp. HI0083
TGATCGATCCCCGCCATTCAGCAGCAGGAAGTAACAACGAGTCGGCACCTCGTTTCTCTCGGATGCCCGCTTAAACAAAAAAGCCCCGGATTACCGGGGCCTGAAACTCAGCTTGCGTTACTTGCCTACGGGCAGTATTTGGCAATCAGTGCGCCATCATTGGTCACCCACTGAGTGATCTGTGAATAAAAGCTATCAGGCGTATTTAAGTGACCTGCGCAACCTGACCGCAGAAGCCAAGCTGCAACGTGCAGAAATACAAATATCGGCTTCGCCATAATACGAGGGCGGCTGCCCTCGCCCTCTTCTTCCATTGCTCTGCATGATGCTGTCGCCCTGCCTTCTGCCCTACCTTTTCCCGGCATCCTGTGGTTCACTGCCGGCATCACGCCCCGGAACACGGTTTGCCATGCCCACACTCAAATGCCCCAGTTGCGAACAGGTCCTGCGCCTTGCCGGCAATAGCTGGCACTGCGATAACGGCCACCAGTTCGATCGTGCCAAGCGAGGTTACACCAATCTGTTGTTGGCGCAGCAGCGCCGCTCCCGATCACCGGGGGACGACAAGGCCATGGTGCAGGCGCGCACGGCTTTTCTTGAACTGGGCCGTTATCAACCNTTGGCAGATGCCCTGCTCGCCCACCTGCCGGATGAAGAACCCGCCTGGCTGGATATCGGCTGTGGCG
>NZ_LWFX01000024.1:0-6968 GCF_001635175.1 Alcanivorax sp. HI0083
CTCAATAAAATCATCACCAAGAAAACCGAACGCCACAGCCGGAATGGTGGCCAGCACCACCAGTAACCCCAGCTTCAGGTCATCATTCATTTGCCGCTGCTGCACCGCCACGCCAGCGCCGCCTACCATGGCCACCAGATCACGGCGGTAATACACCATCACCGCCAGCAAGGTGCCCAAATGCACCGCCACATCAAAAGCCAGCCCCTGATCGGGCCAGCCCAAAATCTGTGATGGAAGAATCAAGTGGGCGGAACTGGAGATAGGGAGGAACTCGGTGAGCCCCTGTATCAGGGCCAAAACCAGAGCCTGAAACCAATCCATGGAATATCCTTATTAAATGAAACGTCAGTGACGAGTCACTAGTTGCGAGGAGCGAACATCAAAACCGGTTTGGTTTTCGAAACTCGCTCCTCGTCACTCGTAACGTTTTCTATTCGTCAGCGGTAATCTGATAACCCTTCAGGAACTCCGGGGGCATACGCCGCGGCTTGCCGGAATCCAGTGCCACACACACCCAACGGGTACGACCGCGCAGCAGGGTCAGGCCATCGGATTCACGCACAATCTGATAACGGCGGGTAATACTGATGCGCTCATCATTGTGAACGATCCAGGTGCCGATTTTCAGGTTTTCACCCTCAAAGGCCGGGGCCAGATAATCCACTTCGGTGTGGCGCGCCACCATGCCCCGGTTGAGCTTCTGATACAGGTCCCAGCCCAATCCCAGTTCGGTGGTGTGATGCCAGGCGATCTGCTCCATAAAGCGCAGGTACTCGGTGTTGTTCACATGCCCCATCACATCAATGGCTTCGGCTGGTACGGTCACCGTCAGCTCATGCACATTGGGAAGGTCCCAGTTGATCATCGTACAGCTCCCTGAATCACTTGGTCTCGCAAATAGACTGGCTGTGCCAGCTCCGCACTGACACCCTCTCCGCGTTCGAATGCTGATAATGCCAGTTGCGCCACCGCTTTCGCATGGGGATGGGCGTCAACAACGCAGTGGCTTGCGCCATAGGCCGCCACCAGCGCGTCCTGGTAGACCAGCCCGGAACCGACAATCATCCAGTCCGCCGACGGCAAATCCGGCAAGGCATCGGGGTTAAACAGGCCATCGTTGAGAACCGCATTGGCCGCGCCGTCCTCACACTCATAGGCACCCAGGTACAGCTCGCCCATACGTGCGTCGAAACAGGCAATCACATGGGAGTGCGCCTGTATCGCCTGCGCACTGAGTGCGCAGGCCGCCAGGGTGGAAATCCCCACCACGGGCAGGTCCGCCGAAAACGCCAGCCCCTGAGTCACCGCGGCAGCCACACGCACGCCGGTGAACGCGCCCGGGCCATGGCCGAAGGCAATGCCATCAAGGTCCTTCAAGCGGACCCCGGCATCGGCCAGCAGCCCTTCAACCATTGGCAGCACCAGCTCGGTCTGTCGCCGTGGCGCGTGTTCAAAACATTCGACCACATTGCTATCGTCCAGCAACGCCACCGAGCAGGTTTCGCCTGCGGTTTCCAGTGCGAGTATCCGCGTCATGATTCCATCTTTTCCGCTTCCAGGCCCTGCCGGGCCAGATAATCAAAAAACCGTTGCACCACGTCCAGTTTACGGGTGCGGGTCATGTTGGGCAGGCTGTTGACGAACAACTTGCCATAACTGCGCGTTAACAGCCGCGGGTCCGCCACCACCAGTAAACCTGTGTCTTTCGGATCACGAATCAGCCGCCCGGCCCCCTGGCGCAAGGCCAGCACCGCCTGGGGAAGTTGATAATCGCGGAACGCATTACCGCCGTTGCGGTTAATGTGCTCGATACGCGCTGCCGCCACCGGGTCACCAGGAGAGCCAAAAGGCAATTTATCAATGATCACACAACTGAGCGCTTCACCGCGGACATCAATGCCCTCCCAGAAGCTGCTGGTACCCAGCAACACGGCATTGCCCTTCTCCCGGAATGCTTCCAGCAATTCACGCCGGCCAGACTCGCCCTGCACCAGCAAAGGGTAATCCAGCTTCTGGCGAAGGATAACGGCCGCTTCGCGTAACGCTCTGTGACTCGTAAACAGGAAAAAAGTGCGCCCTTTCGCCGCATTAATCACCGGCACCATGGCATTGGTAAGCTGTGCGGTGTACTCGCGGTCGTTCGGGGCCGGCAGGCCTTCCGGGGCATAAAACACCGCCTGGCGTTTGAAATCGAAGGGACTTTCCAGACGCAGCGTGCGGGCGGAGTCCAGCCCCAGGCGATGTTGAATATGTTCGAAGCGCCCGCCCACCGACAAAGTGGCTGAAGTAAGAATCCAGCTGCAGGGGTGACGTTCACGCTGGGCCCGCAACTGCGCGGCCACAGACAACGGCGTGCTGTGCAGCACCACTGAACGTTTGAACGTCTCAAACCAGTACACCCGGTTGGGCTGGCCGCCTTTCAGGTAGGCCGCCAGGCAATCCACCTGCTCACTGGCCCGCCGGGAACAGGCGTCCATGCCTCTGCTCGCCTTGGCCAACGGTCCGAGGAAGGCGTCCAGCTCCTGCAAGGCCTGCAGCAGAGCTTCCCCGGCTTCAACCACCGCCTTGTTTTCGGCCACTTCCGTCCAGGGCTCACGGCGCTCACCGTCACCCAGGCTCAAACGCAAGTCCATGCCCCCTTTATCCACGGCGGCAACCAGGCGATTCAGCTCTGCCAGATCGGCTGCGGTATGCCCGGCTTCCGACAGGCTATCGCGGCCCAGTTCCTGAATCTGCCGTGTGCTCAGGGTGTCCGCAAAAAACGCCGCGGCAATTTCAGGCAGCTGATGTGCCTCATCGAAAATCACCGTGTTGGCGGTGGGCAATAATTCAGACGCCGCACCATTGCCACGCAATGCGGCATCCGCAAAGAACAGATGATGATTCACCACCACCAGGTCAGCTTCCTGGGCTTCTTTGCGGGCCTTCATCAGGGGGCATTCGTTATAGCGGGGGCACTCCGTTCCCAGGCAATTGTCCGCGGTACTGGTCACCCAGGGCCATACTGGCGCATCTTCCGGGATCTGTTGCAGCTCGGCGATATCACCGGTACGGGTGCGCCCGGCCCAGTGCGCCACAATCTGCATCTGCCCTACGGTTTCACGGGTGAGAAAACGGGCGTCTTCCTGATGCAACTCCAACCGGTACGGGCATAGGTAATTGGCACGCCCTTTTAACAGCGCCACTTTTCTCGGCAGGTTCAGGGCTTTCTTGACCATGGGCAGGTCTTTGAAGAACAGCTGGTCCTGCAAGCTCTTGGTACCGGTGGACACCAACGTCGGGCCTTCAGACAGCAGTGCAGGCACCAGGTAAGCCAGCGTCTTGCCGGTGCCGGTTTCCGCTTCGACCAGCAGGGTGGCACCACTGCCAATCACGTCTTCCACCGCATCAGCCATTTCCAGCTGCGGTTCACGGGGCTGGTAGCCAGGCAGAAGCGGCGCAAAGCGCGCTAAATCGGTAAGATGATTACGGGCGGTAGTCACATAATGTCCCTGAAACGTGTCTGCACTCGGGGCTGGCAAAACACAAGCTGTCAGCATCGCCCAACGCGCGCGCAGAGCATAGCCGATTCGCCCCCGGAACCCAACGCGAGAGCAAGACGAGAAGGCAATATGGTCGACTATACCTTAATCATTCTGGCCGGCGGGCAGGGCCAACGCATGGGCGGTGCCGACAAGGGACTGGTGGAGGTGGATTGCAAGCCGCTGGTCACTCACCTGCTCGATAATCTACTCCCCCGCCCCACCCGCATTGTGATCAGTGCCAATCGCAATGCTGACCGCTATCAAGCCTGGGCCGATCAGGTGGTCGCGGATCAGCGCGACGGTTTTCCTGGACCGCTAGCCGGGTTGGAAGCCGCGCTGGGGGAAATCCGCGGCCTGTGCCTGTGCCTGCCCTGTGACCTGCTGACCCTGCCCACAACCATGGTTCAGGATTTGTTGGCGGCGGCGTCGATGGAGCATATTTGCGTTGCCCACGATCCCCTACGCCGGCAACCGCTATGCCTGGCCCTGTATGCCGAGCCTTGGCGAGACTCGCTCAGCGAATACCTGGATGCGGGCAAGCGCAGTGCGCACGGCTGGCTGGATCAGCTATGCGTTCAGCCAGTGACAGTGGCCACGCCGTTACAGAATCTGAATCACAGCGAACGTCTCGCAAGAGGCACATAACACGCAACCGGCGTGCAGCGTGTTGCTTGCTGCATGTTTGCGTCTTTCAAAACAACAATGCCCGCACAAGGCGGGCATTGTTATGGAACGAAAACGCAGTATTACGCGGTCACGTCCTGGATCTGCTTCATCAGGGCTACCTGATCAGCAGAAGGCTGTGCAGTTTGCAGCGCCATCAGCTTGCTCATGTCGCCTTCAATGCGGATCTGGCCGCTCATGAAGCCTTGCATGCCCGCAGACTGGTCACCTTCGATGAAGATGCGCTTGGCCAGGTCGGCCGGCAGGATCATGGTCGTCGGAGCGTCAGCGTGATGACCTTCTTCGATCATGCCACCCACCAGAGCCAGCTCTTTGTCGCCACCGTCAGCATTCACAGTGATATTGATTACCAGGTCAGCCAGAGCTGCCGGCGCTTCAACATTACCCGCGCCATCACGGATTTCTTTTACTTTTGCAAACCACTCGTCAGACAGAAATTCCAGGCTCATTCTTGTTTCTCCTTAAACCTATCAATATGACTTCGACGCCCCCTTTCACAGGGCTGGCACAGGCTTTATTGCTGCTAGCCAATTCAAACGAGCGTTCGAAACTTACCCGTACCTTATAGAAAGGCTCAGGGGGTGGCAATAGCCGCAGATGCGTCCTTATAGGACAAAAAAGCCCGGCAAAATGCCGGGCTTTTCGAACGCCTTAAATCAGCGTCAAACAAACGATCAGAGGTCGTAGCCACGCTCTTCATGCAGGGCAATATCCAGGCCCTGTGTCTCTTCGTCGCCATCTACACGCAACGGCGCAAACAGGGCCACCAGCTTAAGCAGCACCCAGGTCACCACCGCGGTGTAAACAAAGGTGGCCACCACACCCAGCGCCTGGACGCCCAGCTGGTCCAGCATGGTGTACTCGGGCCTGGCAAAGCCGTAACCGGAGAACAGCCCCAGCTCAGTGGAGGCAAAAATACCGGCAAACAGGGTACCGAGAATACCGCCAACCCCGTGAACCGGGAAGACATCCAGGGAATCATCGATTTTCAGCTTGTGCTTGATAAAGATCACCGCGTAGAAGCAGATCACACCCGCAGACAGGCCAATCACCAACGCGGCGGCCGGCCCAACGAAGCCTGACGCCGGGGTGATCGTGCCAAGACCGGCCACCATACCGGTCGCAATGCCCAGTGCGGATGGCTTGCCGAATTTTTTCCACTCCATGGTAATCCACGCCAGCGAACCGGCGGCGGCAGAAATGTGCGTCACCAGCATGGCCATGGCCGCATCGCCATTGGCTGCCAGGGCCGAACCACCATTGAAACCGAACCAGCCCACCCACAGCATGCCGGCACCAGTCACGGTCATGGTCATGTTGTGCGGCATCATGCCCTGGGTCGGGAACCCTTTTCGGTTACCCAGCACCACGGCGGCCACCAGCGCGGCCACACCGGCAGTGATATGCACCACGGTGCCACCGGCAAAGTCGTACAGCCCCAGGTCAGCCAGCCAGCCGCCACCCCAGACCCAGTGACACACCGGGATATACACCCCCAGCAGCCAAAGCACGGAAAACGCCAGCATCGGACCGAAGCGCATGCGCTCGGCAAAGGCACCGACGATCAGGGCGGGAGTAATGATGGCAAACGTCATCTGGAACAGCCCGTGCAGGCTTTTCGGCAAAGTGCCTTCCAGCGTCTCCCGGGTAATCCCGGAAAAGAACACATGGTCCAGGCCACCGATCCAGGCATTCATGCTGCCACCATCGGAAAAGGCCAGGGAATAACCGCAGATCAACCACACCAGCGACACCGCGCAGGTGATGGCGAAACATTGCATCAAAACAGACAGAATGTTCTTGGCACGCACCAGGCCGCCGTAGAACAGGCTCAGGCCCGGCAGCGTCATGAACAGCACCAGCGCGGTGGCGGTGAGAATCCAGGCACTGTCACCGGTATCCAGACCATCGGCCAGCGCCAGCGAAGGCAACATCAACAATACAGCTATCAATTTTTTCATCGCCGGGCCCCTTAAATGGCTTCGCTGCCAGTTTCACCGGTACGGATACGGATCACCTGCTCCAGGTCCGTCACGAAAATCTTGCCATCGCCGATCTTGCCGGTGCCGGCCGCTTTCATGATTGCCTCGATCGCCTGGTCCAGCTGCTCTTCACGGACCGCCAGCTCCAGCTTCACCTTGGGAACAAAATCCACCACGTACTCTGCCCCCCGATACAGTTCGGTGTGCCCTTTCTGGCGTCCAAACCCCTTTACCTCGGTAATCGTCATGCCCTGCACCCCAATCTGGGCCAGCGCATCACGCACCTCTTCGGCCTTAAACGGCTTGACCACCGCAGTCAGCATTTTCATTCGGTATCTCCTCGTCCTCATGCACCAACACAAAACGTGCCGGAAACTTGCACCGACAAGGAGCATTCAAGAATCAGGCCACAAAATAGTGCACGCGATTTCAATCGGTTAGCGGTGAACATTATTCATTGCGCACCACAAAAGAACGTCGCACCATAAAGATGCACCATGGATGGGCGCCAACGGCATTAAATTGGCGCACGCCCCCGGATCAAACAGCACAAGACGTGCCGGTACGCACCAAAACACACCAGCGCCAAGCAGAGAGAAAAGCAAGCAGAGAGAAGACAGGCAAGAAAGCAGAACAGAAAGGGCAACGGAGATGGCCGCTGCCCTTGGGCGGGAGGCTCAGTAAAGGTAATTGAACATCTTGCGGCGGTATTCACTGGCCAGCGGATCGCCTTTGGGCAGGCATTCGAACACTTCCAGCAATGCACTGCGGGCGA
>NZ_LWFX01000025.1:0-442 GCF_001635175.1 Alcanivorax sp. HI0083
ACCAGGGGGTTACAAAGGTTCCCTAAACAAAACGCCGACTGTCCTGTAACGACATGGCCGATCCCGGCATCTACTGGTATTCCTTACCCATACCTCGATACCCGTACTGACAAGGATCGGCCATGGATTACCTGCGCACCCCGGATTCCCGCTTTGAACGCCTGCTCGACTACCCCTTCGAACCGAACTACGTGGATGTGGGCGGATTACGCATGCATTACGTGGATGAGGGGCCGACCGACGGCAAACCGGTGCTGATGCTGCACGGGGAGCCGTCCTGGTCCTACCTGTACCGACACATGATTCCCATCTGCGCCGCCGCCGGCCATCGCGTGATCGCCCCGGATCTGATCGGCTTCGGCAAATCCGACAAGCCCACCGACATCAATGCCTACAGTTACCAGAACCACATGGACTGGGTGAAATCGCTGCTCGACCAGCT
>NZ_LWFX01000026.1:0-352 GCF_001635175.1 Alcanivorax sp. HI0083
GCCGGTGTCGCTGGCGGTGTCGTCCCGTGAAGCGGATTTTGCCGAGCAGCAGCCGGAGGTGTTTTCCCGGCTGGGGTTCGGTGTCGAGCGCGCCGGGCCGGAAACCCTGGTGGTGCGCGAAGTGCCGGCCTTGCTGCGCAACGGTGACAGCGAATCCATGGTTCGCGATGTGTTGTCGGATTTGTTGGCGCAAGGCAGTAGTGAACGTATTGCCCAGAAGCTGGATGAGCTGCTGTCCACCATGGCCTGCCACGGCAGTGTGCGCGCCAATCGTCGCCTGACGATCCCGGAAATGAATGCCCTGTTGCGCGACATGGAGGCCACAGAGCGCTCCGGCCAGTGCAACCACGGC
>NZ_LWFX01000027.1:0-1313 GCF_001635175.1 Alcanivorax sp. HI0083
ACAAAGGCTATGATGTGGCCAAAGCGGTGCTGCATGAGGGGCTGTTGGCCTTGTCAGCAGAGAGTGTGGGAAGCATGTCCGTGTTGCTTAACGATACGGTGGAATACACCAAGACCCGCAAACAGTTCGGCTTGGCTATCGGTAAATTCCAGGTGCTGCAGTTCCGCATGGCGGATATGTTCATCGCTATGGAACAGACCCGCTCCCTGTTGCTGGCATCCACACTGAAATACGTGGAAGGCCACGAGGATGCGGATAAGGCGGTGTATGCCATGAAGGCCCAGTTGGGCCGTGCCGGACGCAAGATCGGCCAGGAAGCCATCCAGATCCATGGTGGCATGGGCATGACCGATGAATTGGGTGTGGGCCATTTCGTCAAGCGGTTGACGGCAGCGGATGGACTGTTTGGTAATGCGGATATGCATTTAAGGGCGATGGTGCAACCCGCCTGAGCCGATACCATGGCGGGGCTTGTTGCTTGGTCATGGAGGCATTGCTATGAAACGGAATTTGCGGGCTGGGGAGCCATGGGGTATATACCCTTGATGAGGGTATTCGCGCAGGTTGATCGCGTATCCGGTTCATATCACAGGGAGTTGGAATGTCTCGCAAAAATATCGCGTCGGCGGCGCTGCTCAAGAATCTTCAGGTTCCCCAGGGCGATAGAACCTACGAGAAAATTCTTGATGCCGGGTTGGCATTGTTCGTGGAATTCGGTTTGCGACGTACCACCATGGAAGATGTGGCCACCCGTGCGGGCATTGGTCGGGCGACGGCCTATCGTCGTTTTGCGGATAAGGACCAGTTGATTCAGGTGGTGATTCTGCGCGAATGCCAGCGACAACTGGCGATGATCGAAGATGAACTGGAGAAGCTGGACAGCGGCCTTGAACGTGTTCTTGAATCCTTCGTGCTGGCGGTGACCCGGGCCCACCGGCATCCGTTGCTGAAGCGGCTGCTGACTTCCGAACCGGAGACCATTTTGCCGCTACTGACGCAACGCCTGTGGCAAATGATGGGGTTCTTCCGTATCTATCTGGCGGGGTTGTTGCAGGTGGAGCAGGATAGCGGTGCTATTCGTCAGCAGCCCATGGAGCCCATGGCGGAACTGATGTTACGGCTTATGCAGTCCATGGTGCTGTCCCCTGATGGCGTATTGAACCCGGCCGATGCTGACAGCGTACGCCGGGTGGCGGAAGACTACCTGCGCCCGCTCCTGACACCTTGATTGTCTTCCTGACCCTCCTGACCCAATGTGACGGGTAATTGATCATTTTGTCCTAAACATAACAGTGAAAGCTGTATGCATGGGT
>NZ_LWFX01000028.1:0-588 GCF_001635175.1 Alcanivorax sp. HI0083
ATGACAGCAGTCGTCGAAGAAAAAACCGCAATCGAATTCAAGGGCCGCATGCTGATGATGACGGTCCTCCAGTTGAAAAATCTGGATGCCAATGTCCTCCACCAACAGGTGAGTCAGCGCCTGGAAGACGCCGCCCAGTGGCTACAGGAAGCCCCCGTGGTAATCGATGTGAGCCCGGAGCTGGATAGCGATCCCGTGGCGCTGATGGCCGCTGTGGATACGCTGCGCAGCCTGGGGGTCAATCTGGTTGCCCTGGCCCGTAGCGAAAACATTGATACGGACACAGCAAGCATGCTGGGTCTGGGCACGTTGAGCCTGGCCGGCGGCCGTGATGTACCCCGCCGCGCCGAACCCGCACCGGCCACGGACGATGGTGCTGCGAACAGCAAGCCCGCTGCTCAGCAGGTTGAAACCATGGTCATCGACCAGCCGGTACGCTCCGGTCAGCAGGTCTACAGCCGTGGCGACCTGATCGTGCTCGCCCCGGTGAGCACCGGCGCGGAAATCATGGCCGACGGCAACATTCATGTGTACAGCAACCTGCGCGGCCGCGCCCTGGCCGGGGTTCGCGGCGATACCAGCGCACGT
>NZ_LWFX01000029.1:0-911 GCF_001635175.1 Alcanivorax sp. HI0083
CCCGCAGGAAAAATCAGAACAATACCGTCGCTTTATCAAGGAATACCTGGTGCCGCGCTACGTAGAGTTCATCGGCAAGGAAATCCAGACTGCTTATCTCGAATCTTATTCCGAGTATGGCCAGAACATTTTCGACCGCTACGTCATCTATGCAGACTTCTGGATTCAGGATCAGGAGTTCCGCGACCCGGATACCGGTGAAATATTCGACCGCCAGGCGCTCAATGAAGACCTGGAAAAAATCGAAAAACCGGCCGGCATCTCCAACCCCAAGGACTTCCGCAACGAAGTGGTCAACTTCGTCCTTCGTGCCCGCGCCAACAACCACGGCAAGAACCCCAGCTGGCTCAGCTACCAGAAACTGCGCGATGTGATCGAAAAGAAAATGTTCTCCAACACCGAAGACCTGCTGCCCGTCATTTCCTTTAACGCCAAAGGCAGCGAGGACGACCAGCGTAAACACAATAACTTCGTGCAACGCATGGTCTCCCGCGGCTACACGGAAAAGCAGGTACGCCTGCTGTCCGAGTGGTACCTGCGGGTGCGTAAGGCGCAATAGGAGACGCAGCATGCTTCACGTAACACGCAACAACACGAAATAACGGTTTTAGCGTTACGCATTGCTCTCTCTACGCCTTGGCGCGATCGCGGAGACAACGTCAAAAAACGCCCAAGTCCCACCCACGTTGTTGCGTCAAGCGTGTCGCCTGAAGCTGCTTCCGGAGGAAGCCCATGAGCTACATTATTGACCGTCGCCTGAACGATAAACGCAAAAGCACCGTTAACCGGCAGCGCTTCCTGCGCCGCTATCGTTCGCACATTCGCGATGCCGTCAACGATGCGGTCAGCCGCCGTTCCATCAAGGACATGGAGCAAGGTGAGCGGATAAGCATTCCCCGCAAGGACCTGTC
>NZ_LWFX01000030.1:0-314 GCF_001635175.1 Alcanivorax sp. HI0083
CCCTTTAACCAGCGGCGTAACAGCGGTTCAACCCACTGCGGGCAGTCGTGCATCAGTTTGGTGGCCACGTCTTTGGCCGGTTCCATCAGGGCTTCATCGCGAACCAGGTCGGCAATGCGAAAGGCCAGGTCCCCGGTCTGGCGAGTGCCCAGCCATTCCCCGGGGCCGCGCAGTTTCAGATCTTCTTCGGCAATAACAAAACCGTCGGTGGTGTCGCGCATGACCGCCAGCCGCCGTTTGCCGGTGAGTGATAGCGGGTTCTTGTACAGCAGCAGACAATAGCTTTGCTCGCCGCCCCGCCCTACGCGTCCGCG
>NZ_LWFX01000031.1:0-1048 GCF_001635175.1 Alcanivorax sp. HI0083
CTATACTGAAAAAAACTGTTTGAGAGCCAGTATGTCATTACTCCGTAAGCTGTTCCCTCTTGCCCTTGCCCTGTTGTTGCTGGGTGGGGCAATCAAAGGCGGCGGCGCCCTTCACGACTCATCGCCGGATATTCAGGGCGACCTGAAGCCGACGGAAGAGCAACTGGAAGCGGCTGAAGAAATTGCTGACAAGCTCAAGTATCACTATCGCCAGCTGGATTTCGACGATCAGCTTTCTGAACAGGTGCTGCAGCGCTACCTGAAAGACCTGGATCCCAATCGTCTGTATTTCCTGGCGTCCGACATCAAGGACTTCCAGCGCTATAACGAGATCCTGGATGACCAGCTGCGCAAGGGTCAGCTGGAAGGCGGCTATACCATTTTCAATCGCTTCCAGCAGCGCCTGGAAGAGCGCCTGACCTGGTCACTGGAAACCATCGCCAATGACCTGGATTCGCTGACCTTCGACAGCGAAGAGTCGGTAAGAGTGGATCGTGAGGATGCCCCCTGGGCCAAGGACAAGGCGGCGCTGGATGAAATCTGGCAGCGCCAGCTGAAAAATGCGGTGCTCTCCATGCGCCTCAACGATTCCAGCGCGGAAGATATCGAAACGCGGCTCACTCGTCGCTACGAAAGCCAGTTGAAGCGGATCAGGCAGAATACCCCTGAGGATGTATTCCAGGTGTACATGAATGCGCTGACGCAGACATTTGATCCCCACACCACCTACTTCACCCCGCACAATTCAAAAAACTTCGATATCAGCATGAGCCGCTCACTGGAAGGCATTGGTGCGGTACTGCAATACGAAGACGGCTACACCAAGGTGGTGCGTCTGGTGCCTGGTGGTCCAGCAGCCAAGGGCGGCCAACTGAAGCCTGCGGATCGCATCGTGGGTGTCTCCCAGGATGAAGAAGAGCCGGTTCCAGTGATCGGCTTGCGCCTGGATGAAGTGGTCGACCAGATCCGTGGCCCCAAGGGCACCAAAGTCAATCTGGAAATTATCCCCGCCGCCAGCCCCAGCGAGCATGACACTCGCACCATCACC
>NZ_LWFX01000032.1:0-1004 GCF_001635175.1 Alcanivorax sp. HI0083
CTGGTGTCCGGCGTTTACCGGGAGCAAGCATGGAATTTTTACCGATCAGTTGGCGTTTGCAGGGCAAAGTGGCTCTGCTGGCTGGCGGCGGCGAAGTGGCGCTGCGTAAAGGGCGCCTTCTGCACCGTTCGGGTGCGGTAGTGAATGTGGTTGCCCCGCAAGTGTGCGATGAATTGCGCGCTATTGTGGCGCAGAGTGGCGGCGCCTGTATGGATCGTGTGTTTGCGAGCACGGATCTGGATGGGGTTGCGCTGGTCATTTGCGCCACGGACGATCGCAGCACCAATGCCGACATTGCCCGCCAGGCGCAACAGCGTGGTTTGCCCGTCAATGTAGTCGATGATCCGTCGCTGGGCGATTTCATCTTTCCTGCCATCGTGGATCGCTCTCCGGTGCTGATCAGTATCAGCTCCTCCGGCGCCTCGCCGGTACTGGCGCGTAAGCTGCGGGCCCAGCTGGAATCGTCCTTGCCTGCCCGTTGGGGGAGGCTGGCGGACCTGATGGCCCGCTTCCGTCAGCCCCTCAAAGAAAAACTCGATAATATCGGCGCGCGGCGCCTGTTCTGGGAGCAGACCCTGGATAGCCCGGTGGTGGAGAAAGTGCTGGCTGGCAAGGACAGCGAAGCGGAAGCCATGCTGGCTGCGGCCATTGAATCCGCTGATGCGGCCTGCCTGAGTCGGGGTGAGGTCTACCTGGTGGGTGCAGGTCCCGGTGACCCGGACCTGTTGACGTTCCGGGCGTTGCGCCTGCTGCAGAAAGCCGACGTGGTGCTGTACGACCGCTTGGTGGGCAAGGGTATCGTGGATCTGGCCCGCCGGGATGCGGAGTTGGTGTACGTGGGCAAGGCCCGCGATAAACACGCGCTGCCCCAGAACAACATCAATGAATTGCTGGTCCATTATGCCAAGCAGGGCAAGAAGGTGTGCCGCCTCAAGGGCGGGGACCCGTTCATCTTCGGCCGGGGTGGCGAAGAAATTGACCTGATTGTGGCTGAGGGCATCGAC
>NZ_LWFX01000033.1:0-285 GCF_001635175.1 Alcanivorax sp. HI0083
TATTGCCAAGCCCCTGGTAACGCCCTTGCCGGGTTACTGCCGTCATCTACCACTCCTGTTTTGCCAGCTGGCGCCGGCCTGAAAATTAACCCGCTTCAGCAACGATAAACGCCACTGACCCCCGCTTTAACCAAGCCATGCATAACTGGCGGACCGCGCCATTTGCCTGTCGCCCAATACCAGCGCTCCAGCCTAGCAAAACACATACTAATGAGTAGGCCAATTCGCCTGTTTAATTGTTAGACAACATTAACAATCTTGCCTTATTAGTGACTTACACTTGTT
>NZ_LWFX01000034.1:0-344 GCF_001635175.1 Alcanivorax sp. HI0083
CAAGCATGTGCAGGGTATCCGGGGCGCAGTGGGCATCACGCAGGCTGGAGTTGCGCAACAGCTTGTCGTAGATCAGCACCTCTTCGGTGACGCGCAGGCAATAGGGCACCTTGACGATATAGACCCGGTCGATAAAGGCTTCGTTGTTCTTGTTGTTGCGGAAGCTATGCCACTCGGCTTCGTTGGAATGCGCCAACACCATGCCATCGAAAGGGATGGCGCCCATGTGCTCGGTGCCGTTGTAGTTTCCTTCCTGGGTGGCTGTGAGCAATGGGTGCAACACCTTGATCGGTGCCTTGAACATTTCCACGAACTCAAGCAGGCCCTGGTTGGCCCGGCACAGC
>NZ_LWFX01000035.1:0-1857 GCF_001635175.1 Alcanivorax sp. HI0083
CGTCAGCCTGTTGCAGTTGGTCTACCATCGCGAGGATGTCATTCAGGCGATCGGACAGGGCGTCGCTGTCCTGGGGGTCCACTTTCAGGCGCGCCAGATGGGCCACCTGGGTAACCACCTTGGAATCAATGGCCATGGTTCTCTCCGTGGTTCTTTCCGTAGGCACCTTGCGCCGAAGGCTGGCGCAGGGGTCGTATGGGGCTTGAAAGGCGCAAAAAGTACCATAGACCGCCTGTCCGGGGCCACTGTCCGCAGAGCACGCCAGCTTGCCCAATGCCCCTGCCGTTGCTAGAGTTGCGCCATCTTATGAGATGCCCGGCTTTTTCCCGCCAGGCATCGTTTTTTCGCGAAAAGTTCAGGAAACTGGCTAGGATGTCCATGATCAAGCGTATTCGGGGGATGTTCTCCACCGATTTGTCCATCGATTTGGGGACCGCAAACACCCTTATTTACGTACGTGGCCGCGGCATTGTGCTGGATGAGCCCTCCGTGGTTGCCATCCGTCACCATGGCGCACAGAAGAGTGTGGCGGCCGTCGGGGCTGATGCCAAGCGCATGCTGGGGCGTACTCCAGGCAATATTACCGCTATCCGGCCCATGAAAGACGGTGTTATCGCCGATTTCGATGTGACCGAGAAGATGCTGCAGTACTTCATCAAGAAAGTGCACGACACCGGGTTTTTCCCGCCTGCACCGCGGGTGCTGGTGTGTGTGCCGTGCAAATCCACCCAGGTGGAGCGCCGTGCCATCCAGGATTCTGCCTATGGTGCCGGTGCCCGTGATGTGTATTTGATCGAAGAGCCCATGGCCGCTGCTATCGGTGCTGGCCTGCCGGTGGAAGAAGCCCGCGGCTCCATGGTGGTGGATATCGGTGGTGGCACCACGGAAATCGCCCTGATTTCCCTCAATGGTGTGGTGTATTCCGAATCCGTACGTATTGGCGGCGACCGTTTCGACGAAGCGATCGTGGCGTTCGTGCGCAAGGAATATGGCTCGCTGATCGGTGAATCCACCGCTGAACGTATCAAGCACGAAATCGGTACGGCCTACCCGGGTGCTGAAATCCGTGAAATTGATGTGCGTGGCCGGAACCTGGCCGAAGGGGTGCCGCGCAGCTTCACCCTGAATTCCGAAGAAATTCTGGAAGCCCTGAAAGAGCCGCTGGCGGCTATCGTCAATGCGGTGAAGAACGCACTGGAAGCGTCTCCGCCGGAGCTGGCCTCGGATATTGCCGAGCGTGGTCTGGTGATTACCGGTGGTGGTGCCCTGTTGCGTGATATCGACCGTCTGCTCTCGGAAGAAACCGGCCTGCCGGTGATTGTTGCCGATGATCCATTGACCTGTGTGGCCCGGGGTGGCGGCAAGGCGCTGGAGCTGATGGACAGCCAAGGCTTTGACATGCTGGCCATGGGTTAACTCCCATGGTGGCCCCGGCCAAACCCTCCTACCGACTCATTATCGCGCTGGTGCTTGCCGTCATCATGATGGTGCTGGACCAGCGTACCCCTTGGGCTGCACCCCTGCGCCATGCACTGGGCTACCTGACGGCGCCCATTCATTATCTTGCCCACTTGCCGGTGGACAGTGGTGAGTGGCTGTCTGAGCAGACGCAAAGTCGCGGCACCCTGCTTGACGAAAATCGTCGCTTGCAACGCCAGGCGTTGATTCTGGAGCAGAAAGTGCAGCGTCTGGCGGTGCTGGAAGCCGAGAACGTGCGGCTGCGTGAGCTGCTCAATTCCTCGGCGGATCTGGATGCCAATGTGCTGGTGGCGGAAATCATCGGTGTGGATCCTGATCCTAACCGCCAGGAGATCGTCATCAACAAAGGGGCGGGGGACAATGTTTCCCGGGGGCAGG
>NZ_LWFX01000036.1:0-941 GCF_001635175.1 Alcanivorax sp. HI0083
GCCTGGCCAAAGGTGTGAAGAAAAAGGATAACTTTATCGGTATCCATTTCTTCAGCCCGGTAGACAAGATGCCGCTGGTGGAAATTATCTGTGGCAAGGACACCTGCCCCGAAGCGCTGGCCAAGACCTATGATTACTGTCTGCAGATCAAGAAGACCCCGATCGTGGTCAACGACGCCCGTGGGTTCTTTACCACCCGCGTGATCGGCACCTTCGCCAACGAAGGGATCGCTATGCTGGGCGAAGGCGTCAATGCCCAGTCCATTGAGCAGGCGGCCATGCAGGCGGGTTACCCGGTAGGTACTCTGAATCTGATCGATGAAATCAACATGGAAACCGCGTTGAAGATCGGTAAAGCAGCCCGTGATGATGCCAAGCGTGAAGGCACTGAGCTGCCGCCGGAACACCCGGCGGAAGTGGTCATGAAGAAAATGGTCGAAGAACTGGATCGCCCGGGCAAGCTGCAGGGCAAAGGTTTCTACGAGTACCCGGAAAACGGCAAGAAGCACCTGTGGCCTGGCCTTACCGATGCCTTCGGTGGCAGCAAGGACATGCCGTTTGAAGACATCAAGGAACGGATGATGTTCATCGAGTCCCTTGAAGCGGTGAAGTGCTTTGATGAAGGCGTGATGGATTCCGTGGCAGATGCCAACATCGGCTCGATCTTCGGCATTGGTTTCCCCGCCTGGACCGGTGGTGTGATGCAGTACATCAACCAGTATGAAGGCGGCTTGCGCGGTTTTGTTGCGCGCGCCCAGGAACTGGCCAAGTTGTACGGTGAGCGCTTTAACCCGCCGGCTTCACTGTTGGAAAAAGCGGAAAAAGGCGAAATCTACAAGTAACCCTTGAGATTGCGTTTCTTCAAAAAGGCCCGGCTTATCCAGCCGGGCTTTTTTGTGATGCAGCGCCGGCTGCCGGTGGCTTTCGCTATCTCTTTGGGG
>NZ_LWFX01000037.1:0-1228 GCF_001635175.1 Alcanivorax sp. HI0083
CAGCTTGAAGGAAAACACCGGTTGCAGATCTTCCCGTTTGAGCAGCACCCGGTTGCCAATACGTTTGGAAATCAACGGCGCTGCATGAATGGGAGTTTCCACCGCCACGTCGTAGACGCGGGATTGCAGTATCCGTTTAACGTATTTGTCCAGCATGGAGGGTTCCGGGCTCATTCTGTGAAGGGAAAGGAATAGTCTAGGGGCTGGCCGGCACAAATGCGATAGCCCGGGGTCGAGTCAGGACCGCCGCTGGCCTATAATTGGCGCACACCTCAGGGTCGATACACACCCATATTACGACAGGACAGCCTCATGGATCAGGATGCGCTGAAAAAGCAGGTAGCCGAAGCCGCACTGCGTTTTGTCCCCGAAGGGGAAATCATCGGCGTGGGCACCGGCTCCACCGCCAACTTCTTTATCGACGGACTGGCCACCCTCAAGGATCGCATCAAAGGCGCTGTGGCCAGCTCCGATGCCACCGCCGAGCGACTCAAGCAGCATGGCATCCAGGTCTTTTCACTGAACGACGTGGGCAACCTGCCAGTGTATGTAGATGGCGCTGACGAAGTGAACAGCCACCGGGAAATGATCAAGGGCGGCGGCGGCGCACTTACCCGCGAGAAAATTGTCGCCGCAGCGGCACGGGAATTCATCTGCATCGTGGACGCCTCCAAACAGGTAAAACGGCTGGGGGCTTTTCCGCTACCAGTTGAAGTCATTCCCATGGCCCGCTCTTACGTGGCCCGCAAGCTGGTGGCTTTGGGTGGACAACCGGAATACCGTGAAGGCTTTGTCACGGACAACGGCAATATCATTCTGGACGTGCACAATCTGGATATCACCAACCCGATTGAACTGGAAACCGCGCTCAATAATATCGTTGGCGTCGTCACCAATGGCCTGTTCGCCAAGCGGCCTGCCGACGTGGTGCTGGTGGGTGAAAACGGTACGGTGAACCAATACTGACACCACGGGGGGACCGCAGAAATGCTGATATCTCCCAGCCCCGCGAGAAAACCAAAAAAGGCCGCAATGTGCGGCCTTTTTTGGTTTTCACCTGAAAGATTAATCCCAGAAGTTATACCAGGATTTTTCTTTCTTCTCAGCGTCCGCCTTGGCATCCGCTTTCGCATCCGCATTGACACCGGCGGCCCCCGCTTTCATTTCAGCGTTGGCACTGGCGCCAGCCCCTTGCGCATTATTCATGGCATCTTCATGACGTTGACGC
>NZ_LWFX01000038.1:0-1530 GCF_001635175.1 Alcanivorax sp. HI0083
GAGTGGTAGGTGATGCCCCAGTCCAGGGTTTCGGTGAGAGAAAACAGGGCGCCAGCATTAAAGCCAACGGTTTCGTCGTCGCCTTCAATTTCTACTTTGGGGTCTGTGGCAGAACCGAAGGCCACGCCGGGCAGGTTGCTGGTCAGCTCGCCATCAATGCGGCTGAAGGTGGGGCCAAAGCCCACAGAAATACGGTCGTTGAACGCGTAGCTGACGGTGGGTTGAATGGTGACGACTTGAACCATGCTTTTCAGGCCGTTGTAACGACCCTGCCAACCGTCTTCATAATCGCTTTCCACACCGAACGGGGCGTACAGGCCGATACCAGCATGCCATTTGTCATTGAGAGGAGTGACATAGTAAGCAAAGGGCACGGTAGAAAAGGGCACCATGTCGCCATCGTTGGTGCCTGGCAGCGTGCCTTGGGCGTTGCTGATATCAGTGCTGGCATCAATAAAGGCCAGGCCGCCGCTGACTTCGGCGCGGTCCAGGCGGCTCATGCCGGCGGGGTTGCCGTACAGAGTGCTGGCGTTGATGGCGGTAGAGGCGCGGCCTGCGTAGGCAGAGCCGGCGCTGCTGGCGCTCTGTTCGTTCAGAGCCAGGCCATTGGCCATCACCTGGGTGGACGCAGCAGCAATCGCGGCTGCCAGCACGGCTTTGTTTGAATACTTCATGATAACTTTCCCGAGTTATGATTTTGCCGGCGCAAGTTAACATTCAGTCACAAAATATTACAGGCTGTTTATCGTCATAAGTGACCATAAATCGTGCAAAAAGCGACTATTTGCGGGAAACAGGATGTTTATTGACGTGAAGAGGATTCATATATAAAACCAGTGTTTACCTTGCATTGGGGTCCGCTTTCCTCAAGCGCTAATGGCCCGGGGGTCGCCGTCTTTACGTGGCTGTTGCTGCTTTCAGAGGTTCCCTAGACCTTTTCCCCTTTAGATGTCGGCTCACGGGAAAAAATGCCGATGATCGGCGTCCCCTGAGCCCGTAGAACCGGTTCGATATCCCGGTGCAGGGCGTGGTATTGGTAGAACGGCACCCGTGGAAACAGGTGATGGATGGAATGGAGGTTCTGGCCCAGCCAGAACCATTCCAGTGGCTTCATCCAGCGGGGCATGATCAGGCTGTTGGTGTTGCGATAACGCTCGCTCACCTTGTAAGGGTGATGGGGGCGATAGGCAAACCAGTAGGCGGTGAATAGACCGCCGGTGTAATAGCCCAGCAAGAGCACGGCCACGGTGCCGGGCTCGTCTACCATCGCCAGAAAGGCAACCCGCCAGCCCAGTGATACCACCAGCTCAGCGCAATAAATCAGCTTTTCCGTCAACGACGCACTGCCCCAGCTGTGTTGCACAAAAAAGGTATTCTGTACCCACTGGAAACGCAGCCCGGTGGTCAGCAGTCCTAATGGTCCTTTCTGCATCCCGCTGATAATAAAGTCAGGATCCTTGTCCGGCTGGGTGGTATAGCGGTGGTGGGTGAAATGCTCGATGCGGTGCGAGGCGTAGGGGATCGCAATAA
>NZ_LWFX01000039.1:0-1092 GCF_001635175.1 Alcanivorax sp. HI0083
CATCAGTTTGCAGCGGGCAATATCCAGATCCACCGGCTCAAACACCCCGTCGCCACCGTGCTCCATGAGCACGTCTTTGCCGGCCACACCGATATCCGCCGCGCCATGCTGCACATAGGGGGGCACGTCTGTGGCGCGGATGATGATGATTTTCACGTCGTCACGGGTGGTGTCGAAAATCAGTTTGCGTGAGGCCGCCGGGTCTTCCAGCAGCTCAATGCCTGCGACTTTCAGCAGCGGCAGGGTTTCCTTGAGAATGCGCCCTTTGGAGAGGGCGATGGTCAATGGCTTGCTCATCACAGATCCCGATCCGATCAGCGTGGTACGCGACGGATGATCGCGCCCAGCGATTGCAGTTTCTCTTCAATGCACTCGTAACCACGATCAATATGGTAGATGCGGTCCACGGTGGTATCACCGGACGCCGCCAACGCGGCGATCACCAGTGAGGCCGAGGCGCGCAGGTCCGTGGCCATCACCGGCGCACCGGTAAGCTGCTCGACACCCCGGCAAATGGCGGTGTTTCCCTGCACTTCGATGTCCGCGCCCATGCGGTTCATTTCCTGCACGTGCATGAAACGGTTTTCGAAAATGGTTTCGACAATGGTGCTGGTGCCTTCGGCGACCAGATTCAGGGCCATGAACTGGGCCTGCATATCCGTGGGCATGGCCGGGTACGGTGCGGTGCGCAAGGACACGGCCTTCGGGCGGCGCCCTTCCATGTCCAGCTCGATCCAGTCGTCGCCGACGGTGATTTTCGCCCCGGCTTCTTCCAGCTTCTGCAGCACCGCATCGAGAATACCCGGCACGGTGTCCTTGGTCTTGATGCGGCCACCGGTGATGGCGGCGGCAATCAGGTAGGTGCCGGTTTCGATACGGTCAGCAACGACCTGATGGTGGCAACCGGTTAGGCGCTCAACCCCTTCAATGACAATAGTGTCAGTGCCGGCACCGCTAATCTTGCCGCCCATGGCATTGATGAAGTTGGCCAGATCCACCACTTCCGGCTCACGGGCTGCGTTTTCCAGGTAGGTGGTGCCGTCGGCCAGCGCCGCCGCCATCATCAGGTTTTCGGTACCGGTTACGGTGACC
>NZ_LWFX01000040.1:0-1013 GCF_001635175.1 Alcanivorax sp. HI0083
GCCTGGGCTTCCACTTCCTCGGTGCTCTTCTCTTCACCGATACGGAAGGCCGCAAAGCCGGCGTGGACCACCTGGTTAACCGCCATGCCCAGCACGCGCCCGTTGTAGGGGGCGATAATGGCGCTGCCCGTATTGCTGATCGGGTCGGTGACGGTGCCGAGAATCTGGCCCTTTTTCACCTTGTCGTTGAGTTTTACCTCGGAGAGCAAAATCCCGCCCTGGCTGGCACGAATCCATTCCGACTCGAAGAACACCGGCTGCGGGGCGCTCCAGAAACGGCTGGCCTTACGCATTTCCAGGTTTTCCAGCAGGGTTTCGATGGCCTGCACGCCATAGTTCACTGCCTGGGTTTCCAGCCGGTTGGGGCCACCGGCTTCCATGGTCACGGCAACAATGCCGTCTTTCACCGCGGCATCGCGGAGCATGCCGGTGACGCCGGGGCTGTGCAGCACTGTCATGCCGCCAAAGTGCTTGGCAAAGGCGACCACATCCTGGTTATCCAGATCCGCACGTAGCTGAGGCAGGTTGACCCGCTTCTGGGAACCGGTGTGCAAGTCCACCAGGTAGTCGCAGTGGCTGACGATATTGCCGAACAATGAATGAGCCACGCGACTGGCCGCGCTGCCATTCTTGTTGCCGGGAAAGTAACGGTTCAGGTCGCGGCGGTCGCTCAGGTAGCGGGTACCACTGCGAAAACCGTCCAGGTTGACGATGGGGACACCAATCACGGTGCCGGCCAGTTGATCCGGTTCCAGTTCGTACATCAGGCGGCGGACCATCTCGATGCCGTTCAGCTCATCGCCATGGATGGCGGCGGTGAGGCAGAGTTTGGGGCCGGGTTTGTCACCGTGGGCGACCAGTACCGGTACCGGCGTGGCAATGGACGCGAAGGACTGATCCGGTGTCCAGTGCAGGGTGGCGAAAGTGCCGGGTTCCACTGTCTGGCCCAGCAGTGGCAGGGCGGAGGGTTTTTTCGGCTCTGCCTCGGCGTTGCCAGACTCTTCGTCTGCATC
>NZ_LWFX01000041.1:0-1020 GCF_001635175.1 Alcanivorax sp. HI0083
GGATTCTTCGCTACTTCCTTTGTCACAGAAGACAAGAATCAGCTCCTCCGAAGTGGTCTTTGCAATCAGAAAGAACATCCCTTCCGAAATCAGATCTGTCACTTCATTGGAAACGTAATAAAGCCTTAGCTCGGGACCGCGCCCACTCTTCCCCCTGCGAGAGTCATACCAGCTGACGACACCATCAACATTTGCACTTTTGTCTTTGTCTTCAGAAAGAAACATGAACCTGCAGGGGTATTTGTACGTCTCCTCACCCGGATCTCCCAAGAAGTGCTTGAATCCCGCTTTTACCAGCCCTCCAAACTCATGCTGATTGGATTTACCCGGGTCCGCATCCACTGCAGTGAGGTATTTCCAGGCAATCCCCTCAAAATACTGGCCTAGTTTTTCCATCCCGCCATTTTCCCCTTTTCTTCGAGCAATCTCATTTGCCCTTTGTCTGGCTGCTTTATCTTGTATTTTTTCTTTTTGCCTTTGACATTCGCATCAAGGATTCTTGAGTGCATTTCTCTGGCTACCGCCTCAAAGACCGGTACCGCTACTGAGTTACCAAACTGTTTGTAAGCTTGGGTATCTGAAACGGGAATGCGAAAATCGGATTCTCCCGGCTTGTCAAAGCCCATCAGCCGCGCACACTCTCTGGGAGTAAGTCTGCGAGGGTTTTTGTTCTGTCCTCTGGACAGCAGGATCTCAGAACCGTCTTTGTAATATCTGGCAGAAAGAGTTCTGGTCGGCCTCTTCTGCTTGCTCTCTACGAGCCCGAAACCAAACCCGTTGCCTGCAGCCTGATGCTTCTTCGCATAGTTTTGCAAATAAGCCCAGAGCTTGTCTGTCAGGATATATTTATCCGGGACCTTCTTGTCCACGATGTCTGCCAGTAGCGGCGCCTCCTCGGGAACATCAAGATCAGCCAGACTAAAGCCTTCTGAAATATTGAGATCCTTTCTGAACCCTACGATCACAATCCTCTCACGGTGCTGAGGAAGGAAATCAGCAGCATCAATCACCCTAGGGTCA
>NZ_LWFX01000042.1:0-797 GCF_001635175.1 Alcanivorax sp. HI0083
CCCTGATTCGCCTGCTGCTCGATCGCCTGGCTCCGGACAGCGGCACGGTAAAACAGGGAACCCAGCTGCAGGTGGCCTACTTCGACCAGCTGCGCGACACCCTGGACGAAGAAAAAAGCGTGATCGACAACGTGGCGGAAGGCTCCGATGTGATCAATCTGAATGGCCAGAACAAGCATGTGATCGGCTATCTGCAGGATTTCCTGTTCGACCCCGCCCGGGTTCGCCAGCCGGTGAAATCCCTGTCCGGCGGCGAGCGCAACCGTTTGCTGCTGGCCAAGCTGTTCACCAAGCCCTTCAACCTGCTGGTACTCGATGAGCCCACCAACGATCTGGATGCAGAAACCCTGGAACTCCTGGAGGAACAGCTGATCAACTACCAGGGCACCCTGCTGCTGGTCAGCCACGACCGTGAGTTCATCGACAATGTGGTGACCTCCACGCTGGTCTTCGAGCACGGTGAATTGAACAGCTATGTGGGCGGTTACCAGGACTGGTTACGCCAGCGCCCGGAACCCAAGCGGGAAAAAACCATCAAAGCCGCCAAGCCGGCAGCAGTAGCTGAAAAGCCTGCTCCCGCCCGCAAGAAGCTGTCATACAAGGATCAACGGGAGCTGGAACAATTACCCGCTCGCATTGAACAGCTGGAAGCGGATCTGGACGCGGTACAGACACGCATGTCCGACCCGGATTTTTACAAGGGTGAGCCGGCTGATATCAGTGCCGCACAAGCCCGGCAAAGTGAGCTGGAGCAGCAACTGGAAGTGGCTTTTTCCCGCTGGGATGAGCTGGACCAA
>NZ_LWFX01000043.1:0-1100 GCF_001635175.1 Alcanivorax sp. HI0083
GTTGTCGTAAAAGTATTACCTTCCCCCTAAGAGATAACTACATAAACGCCTGTGCCTTGCTGTTAGTCTGCGCGCTCGATTCTATAAAGAAGCGTAGGGTTAAAAGCGGGGGATCGCATGGCTGTGTCACGTTCGGGTATCTGGGGTTGGGTGCAAGCTCTTTTTTGTCTGTTGTTAGTGCTTCCTGTGTCGGTACAGGGAAATCAGGAGGCGGCAAAACAATGGCTTGTGGGGCAAATACAGCCCGATGGCAGTCTGGATTCCCCTGCCTCCAAAGCCATCACTTTTCAGGCCACCACGGAAGCCACAATCAACCTGCTTGATGCGGATCAGAGTCTTGCCGGTGTTTTGAGTGGTGTGACCAGCTATCTTGCCAGCGTCGATGCAGACCACAGTGCGGAGAACCTGTCCCGTAGTATTCGGACGGCTTACGCGCTGGGCCAGGAGTTTGGTGAGGCACAGGACGAATTGCTTAAGCGCCAAATAGCCGGTTCCGGATTTGGGGCATTTCCCGGCTATGACCCAGACCCATTAAGCACAGCCTACGCACTGGAAACACTATCCTTGTTGGGCATTACTCAGGAGCCTGCTGCCTATGCGCTGCAATATCTGATCAATGCCCAGAATGATGATGGCAGTTGGGCATTGGCTGGCGATGTGGGGCGAGTCCAGACTACGGCTCTGGCTATGCATGCGCTTTGGCAGTATCGCCATGTCTATGATGTGAAGTCTCCTCTGCAGGCGGCCGAGGATTTCTTGCTGGCCCAGCAAGGGGGGCAACTCTGGGGAGATACTGAAAGCTCTGCATTGGCGTTGTATGCACTGGTGTCGCGGGCAGTTGACCGGACTTCCCTCCAGCAGGCACTGGATGCGCTTCAGAACAGGCAGAACCCAGGTGGGGATTTCGAGCAGGATGTGTATGTTACGGCTCTGGCCCTGCGTGTCCTGTCAGCAGCATCCCGTCCCGCTGCAGACATAACAAGTCTTACCGGCACACTCGTAGATGCTCAGAGCGGCCAGCCTCTTGCTGGTGTTGAAATTGCTCTTGCCGGGCCTGAATCCCGTCAGCTTGTCACCGATGCAGAAGGCGGATTTTTTTC
>NZ_LWFX01000044.1:0-1052 GCF_001635175.1 Alcanivorax sp. HI0083
GGGGCAGTCGTTAACCACGATGGGAGTTTTGCCCATTTTCTGGGCGTAGGCCACCAGGGTGCCAACGGTTTCGTCGGAGGTCTTCTCGCCACGGATCACTTCCACCAGCGGCATCATGTGCACCGGGTTGAAGAAGTGCATGCCGGCGAAGTCTTCCGGACGCTTCAGGGCTTCAGCCAGTTTGGTGATGGAAATGGTGGAGGTGTTGGAGGCCAGCACGGTGCCCTCGGTCACTTCGCCTTCCACTTCCGCCAATACGGACTGCTTGACCTTCTGGTTCTCAACAACCGCTTCAACCACCACGTTCACGTTGGCGAAGTCGCCGTAGTTCAGGGTCGGGCGGATGGAGGACAGCACTTCGGCCATTTTGGCCGGCTTCATTTTCTTGCGCTCAACACGCTTGGTCAGCAGTTTGCTGGCTTCGCTCATGCCCAGGTCCAGCGCCTTGTCGGCGATGTCCTTCATGATGATCGGAGTGCCTTTGGAGGCAGACTGGAAGGCGATGCCGCCACCCATGATGCCCGCGCCCAGTACTGCAGCCTGGTTGATTTCCTTGGAGGCCTTGGCAGTTTTGCCGTTGACCTTTTTCACTTGCTGGTCTGCCAGGAACAGGCCGACCAGGCAAGTTGCCTGTGAAGACTTGGCCACTTTGGCGAAGCCTTTGGCTTCCACTTCCAGTGCCTTGTCGCGGTTCATGCCACCGTGCTTCTGCATGGTGTTCACGGCCGCTACCGGTGCCGGGTAGTTCTTGCCAGCCTGGCCCATCACCATGGCGGTGCAGGTCTGGAAGGCCATCATGTTTTCCATGGGCGGTAGTTTCAGCGGCTCAAGCTTCTCGGCGCGCTTGGCGCGGAAGTCGATCTTGCCGGCCAGGCACTGCTTGACCAGATCGATGGCCGCGTTTTGCAGTTCGTCGGGGGCAACAACGGCGTCGGCTACGCCTACGCTCAGTGCTTTGTCAGCCTTGTGCTGGCCGCCTGCGGCGATCCACTCAACCGCGTTGTCCACACCGATCAGGCGGGGCAGACGCACGGTACCGCCGAAGCCCGGGT
>NZ_LWFX01000045.1:0-4383 GCF_001635175.1 Alcanivorax sp. HI0083
CCGCTGGACGACCCGCGCCCCACCAGCAAGGTGCCGCTGGATTCGCAGGTACAGCAGTTGTTTATCGCCGGCAGCGTCAGCGAGCCCGGCCACGCCCAGCCCCGAGGCGACTGGTTGGTGACCGTCGACAGCGCCCTGGCGAACCAGCTCTACCCACAAGCGGATCACCTTACCCGGGAACAGTTTTACCAGATGGGCCACATGACCATGATTGAGGAGACCCGCACCTACGCACGAGTACAGCGGTGGCTGGACGAATCAGCCGCCACGTGAAAGCACGGTAAGACCAGCCCAAAAAACGCAGTGCAGGCTTGTTATATTTTCCTGCTCTGCGCTTTCAGCGAGCCCGTCCAGGTCAGCCAGCGACCAGGACGGCGACAGCCAGCGCAAACAACGCCCGTGGAAGGATGATGATGGCATTGCGGATAGCGCGCTCACGCCAGAGCACCCTGCAGACCAGAACAACCTACAGAGAGTGCAACCAGAACTGCATGGCCTTGCGGCTGGGGGCACTGTCGCCCACATCAGTCCAGTCGAAATGGGCCACAAGCTGGTTCTGCGGGAAGTAGTCCCGCGCGCGCCAGAACCTGTCCAGCGGCTGGTAATCCGCAGGGCGAGCAGGGTGTGCCTCCTCCCGCGTCACTGCACAGAAGGCGGTATGCCGAAACCCGAAATCCGCCGCGTATTGCTCGCGCAGATCAAAAAAGCGGTGCCCCACGCCTTCGCCCCGATAGGGCTTGAGCAGCACCGACTCTCCGAAATAGAACACCGAATCCAGCTCGGCACCCAATTGCCGGAACGGCACCTGGAACTCTTCATCCGCCTCACGTAGCGGTAGCGCCGTCGCCGCACCAACCAGCCGGTTGTATTCCAGCGCCAGCACAAACACGCTACGGTCAGACTGGGCATAGCGGTCCAGGTAACGGCGCTCGTAATCCAGATCCCCGTCGTAGAGATAGGGGTAATCCCGAAACACCGCAATACGCAATTGCGCCAGTGCATCCAGCCAGGGCTCGACGGCAATACCAGTAACCGGGCGAATTTCCACTGTGGACATGAGCGCTCCTGAATACCTGCGAACAAGGAATCACATGAATACCACGTCCAAGAGACAGCTACGAGCCTCTAGCTTCTAGGCTCGTAGCTCGTAGCTAAAACCTCACCCCGGCCAGGCAAGAATCAGCCCGGTGCACCAAAGCACTATAAACACCGCCTGGCGGAAACGCTCTTCATTCACCCGGTGATGCAACCACTCTCCCAACAGGATGGCCGCGATAACCACAGGTACCAGCAAACCGATACGCGGGGCTGCCGGCAGCAAAGTGCCGTCGATCAGGAACACCACGGTGAGCAGGCTGTTCAGCGACAGCCAGACCAGAATCAGGGTGGCACGGAAGGCTTTCTTTTCCAGTGACAGGCCACTCAGGGCATACACCAGCAGCGGCCCACCGGAGGCAAACAAGCCATGGGTGATCCCTGCCACGAACATCCAGCAACGGGACCACCAGGCACCATGAGGTGCCATCTCGATCCCCTTCCACATACGCCACAACTCACGGCTGCTGAACCACACCACCAGCAGCCCGAAACCATTTTTCAGTAACTGATCGCCCATCCACGGGCGCAACCCGTAGCCGGTCAGCGTGCCCAGTACCATCAACGGCAAAATCAGCCGCCATAAGGTAGGCCAGTGAATATGCTGGCGATGACGCCAGCTCAGGGTGGCGCTCATGACGATATTCAACGGCACCAGCACCGGCAGGATTTCCGGGATCGGCAGGAACAACGCCCCCAGGGAAAGCGCAATCACGATACTGCCAAAACCGGTCATGGCCTCGGTGGTAAACGCAAAAAAAATAAACAGCGCCAGCAACAGCCAGGGCAGAGTCATCAGGTCCGTCACGGGGGATCCTACTGGTTCAGTTCGCTGGCAAATTTACGCTGCATCATGCGCTGATAAAGGTCCGGCAACAGCCGCCAGAGCAAGCTGGCAAACCAGGTAAAGCGATCCGGGAACAAACGTTTCTTTTTCTTTGCGTAGGCCTCGAACACCAATTCAGCCATCCATTCCGGGCTGCGCATATCGCCCACCATGGAGCGTTTATGGCTGGCCGGACGGCCATCATGCCCCAGGGCATTGGTTTCAATCGGGGTATCCAGAAAACTGGGGTAGGCCATCAGAATATGGACGCCATCACGGGCCACTTCGCCGCGCAATACTTCAAAAAACTGGCTCAAGGCACTTTTCGCACTGCAGTAACCGGCGCGCCCAAGCACCGGCATCCAACCCGCCATGGAACCGATATTGATAATGCCGCCACGGCTTTTTTTCAGCAGCGGCAAAAAACCCATCGCCAGCTCTACCGGTGCCTGCCAGTCCACCGCCATGACTTTACGGAAAACCGCCATGCGGGTTTTCTCCGCCAGCGAGCGGTGCGTAATGCCCGCGTTATTGACCAATATATCCAGTGCGAACTCGTTGTCCTGCACCCAATTCACCAACCCCTGCACGGCATCGCTATCGGTTACGTCCAGCTCCCGAAACGTGACCCGGGCAGGATCCTCAGCGGCCAGCGTATCGGCTCGCGATGCCAGCAAAGCAGCATTCATGTCCACCAGGATCACCCGGTGCCCCAGCGCAAACGCCTGTCGAGACAAGGCCCACCCCAGCCCGGACGCTGCTCCGGTAATCAATACGGTTTTCATAACTGCCCCCGCTGCCGGGCGGCAGCCATGAAGAAACGAAATACCTGCTCGGAGGTTTTGCGGGGAATATAGCCGAACTCTTCTTTCAACCGGCGATTACTGAGCACCGGCCGGTAGCGCAGAAAATTCACCTGCGCCGGCACATATTGGGTCAGCCGCAATCGATTCCCGATCCACAACCCACTGCGAATCAACCAGGCCGGCACATGAATCACCGACTTGCCCAGCAAATCGCCGAGCTCATCAATGGACAAGGCGCCGTCACCCGCCAGGTTGAAACAACCGCTACGATCCTGATTCACGCCCTGTTCGATAATACCCACCACATCCTGGTCCCAGATAAAGACAAAGGGAGACGGTGAACCGGCCACCGCCAGCAGACGGTTGCCCTCGAACAGGCGGGTAATCAGATTGCGCGTTTCCGCGCCCAGCACGGTGCCGGGACGCAGCACCAGCTGCTTCAGGGCGGGAAACTTTTCCCGATAATCCGCCAGCAATTCTTCCACCTGACGCTTGTGATCCGAATAGGGGAATTCCGGATTACCGCGCAAGGGATCCTGCTCATCCAGCCAGGCGGGGTTGTCAGCATAGTAGCCGTAGGCCGCCCCGGAGCTGGTCACCACCAGTTGCTCAACGCCGCTGGCCACACAGGCATCCAGCACATTGCGCGTACCATTTACATCAATATCAAAGTCCCGCTCGCGGTCACCGGAGTCTTCCAGCACTGCGGCCAGATGCACCACCTGGTGGATACCGTGCTCTTTCATCAACGTGCCGATTTTTGGATCACGAATATCCATTTGGTAGAACGGAAAATCCGCGCTTTCGTCCTCACGGATATCCACTCCGACCACATAGTGATGTTGCTGTAATTGCCGGGCCAGCTGGCTACCAAGGTAGCCAGCGGCGCCAGTGATCAGGATCCTTCGCGGCATACATCCTCCTGCGCCGGGCTGCGCGACCACCACCAGGCCAGCAGCAGCCCACTGATCAGATGCCAGACACCCCAGAACGCCGCGATCAAAATCATTTCGCTGGCGTCAGGGAAAAAGGTAAACAGGATGGCCAGCCCGAGGCCGGAATTCTGTATCCCCACCTCCATGGTAATGGCCCGCCGGTCTCCCCGGGGTAGCCCGGTAATCGCCCCGGCCAGGGCACCAATCCCCAACGCCAGAAAATTCTGCAGCACCACCAGCCCGACAATACGGTTCGCCGTGGCCAGAAACACATCCATGTTATTGCCGAACGCCACACCCACGAACAGCAACAACACCAGCAAGGTAATATAGCGCATGGGCTTCTGGGCTTTTTCTGCAAACACGGGAAACGCCTTGCCCATCAACATGCCCACCAACAGCGGCAGGCCCAGCACCAACGCCACCAGAATCAGGATGTTCATGCTGTCCATCTGGATATCGGTGAGGATGGGTCGGGTAATCGGGTTCAACCAGCCATACAGGGAAAAGTTGAACGGCGTCATGACAATCGCCACCAGGCTTGAGACCGCCGTCATACTCACCGAAACCGCCACATTGGCCCGCCCCAGCCAGGTCATGATGTTGGAAAACGAGCCGCCGGGGCAGGACGCCACCAGGATCATGCCCAACGCCAGTTCCGGATCCACATTGAAGTACCAGGTGGTCAGGCAGGTGGCGGCAGGCAACAGCACGAACTGGG
>NZ_LWFX01000046.1:0-1004 GCF_001635175.1 Alcanivorax sp. HI0083
GAACACGGATGTTCGATTTCGACCCGGTACAGCTTACGCCCGCCAACCCCAAATGGCGGGCGTTTCTTTTTCTGTCTCTTGCCCCTGTCCCCGTTTCCCCTTTGATTGCCCGTAGCAGAACACCGATAATGCCTCGCTTCACAGTAGGAGTCGGTCATGTCTGAGCAAGCGGAACAGCGGGAAATCCTCAAAGCCAAACTCAACCAGGAAACCGCCAAGGCCAGCTGGCAAGAACTACAGCCGTTCTTTGCCCGTGGCCAGACGGTCTACGTGGCGCCGGAACTGGATTTGATCGAGGTGGCGCTGGCGTTTTCAGAAGATGAGGCCGAGATGATTGCCCTGTGGCGCGATAAAGCCCAGGTCGACAAGGTCACCGATGAGCAGGCTGCGGCGTGGTTTGCAGCAGATAAAGGCTTGTGGACAGTGGTGCTGCCGCCCTGGGTATTGGTGCAGCCGGAAACGGTACAGTAATCCGGCGGCCAATCACGGTTTCGGAGCGCGACAGAGTTGCCCATCGAATAGACGGGCGTAGCGCTCCTTACCCTGGATACCGTCCTCTTCTACCTTTTCTCTTCTTTCCCGCTTCTTCGTATCGTGCCCTGCGGCTTATGCGCTGGGTGTAGAGTTCTTATGCCGTGCCCGGTATTCACCGGGAGGTAATCCCAGCCAGCGTTTGAAGGCCTTGTTGAACGAAGAGGGGTCTTCATAGCCAAGCTGGTGAGCAATCTCGGCAAAACCGGCTTCACTGTAGCGGACCAGCTGTTCAGCCAATTCTGCGCGGACTTGATCGAGCAGATCCCGGAACCGGGTATGGTGTGCGTTCAGGCGTCGCTGAAGGTTGCGCACGCTCATGTTCAGGCTGCTGGCCAGTTGTTGCTGGTCATAATGGCCTTCTTCAAGCTGAAATCGCAGCCGTTCACGTATCAGGTCAATCAGGTGATGATCACGCAGTGAGTTAAGCGTCCGGTCACACTGGATCAGCGCCTGCTGGAAACGCTCATCGT
>NZ_LWFX01000047.1:0-421 GCF_001635175.1 Alcanivorax sp. HI0083
CACGGCAAAGTTACATCGGCCAGTGGTGAGGTTGAGCAAAAGGTGAACGGGTAGCCATAAGCGACCCAGGGGCATCTGGCTCAAATATTGTGTACCACACAATGGCTTTACAGCGAGCCTTGAGATTGATGTATCAAGAAGGCCGCTGATCAAAGCATTGTCGTTCATTGAAGGAGAAGGATGATGAACACGATCTTTCGGTCAGCAGGGCAAGTTTCCGAGAAGGCACTGTCGCCTTTGAAGGCTCAGCCGCTGCTCTACAGAGCGTTGCAATTGGTATTTGCGCTGGCTGCGTATGCAGCAGGTATTTACCTGGTGAATATGGCGACCCCGGAAGCACGGATTCCGGTGATTCTGTTCGCCGTTTACTTCCTGCCTGCGGTGCTTCGCGCCTGGCTGCAATTGTATTGGCAGCTGCGTG
>NZ_LWFX01000048.1:0-955 GCF_001635175.1 Alcanivorax sp. HI0083
CAAGGCGGGCAAGAGTGGCATTCGCAATATCGAGCACTTTGATACGGAGCCCTTTGCTACCCGTTTCGCTGGCCTGGTGCCTGACTTTGATATTTCCGAGTACCTGTCTCCCAAAGACGCTCGCAAAATGGACGTCTTTGTTCAGTACGGGCTGGTAGCAGCTATCCAGGCCGTACGCGATGCGGGCCTGGATATGGAAAAGGAAGATGCCGAGCGTGTAGGGGCGGCGATCGGCTCCGGTATCGGTGGCCTCACCAATATCGAAGATAACCACCGCAAGCTGCTCGATTCCGGCCCCCGCAAGCTGTCACCGTTCTTTGTTCCGGGCACGATTATCAATATGATCGCGGGCAATCTGGCGATCATGTACGGCATGAAAGGTCCCAACTTTGCCACGGTAACGGCATGCACCACTGGCACCCATAATATTGGCTTTGCTGCTCAGCAGATTGTGCTGGGGCAAGCGGACGTGATGGTTGCCGGCGGTGCCGAGAAAGGCTCTTCGCCGCTGGGGCTGGGCGGTTTCGCCGCCGCCCGCGCACTATCCACTCGCAACGATGACCCGCAAGCCGCCAGTCGCCCCTGGGACAAGGATCGGGATGGCTTCGTGCTGGCCGATGGTGCCGGCGCGGTGGTGCTGGAAGAGTACGAGCACGCCAAGGCCCGTGGCGCCACGATTTATGCGGAGCTGGCAGGGTTTGGCATGAGTGATGATGCCTACCATATCACCTCCCCGGCGGAAGGTGGCGACGGCGCCATGCGGGCCATGCGCAATGCGCTTCGCAATGCCGGTGTCGAGCCGACCCAGGTGGATTACATCAATGCCCACGGCACCTCCACGCAAATGGGGGATGTGGCGGAAGCCATGGCAGTGAAAACTCTGTTTGGCGACCATGCCCATAATCTGGCGGTCAGCTCCACCAAATCCATGATCGGGCACCTGCTGGGTGCGGCG
>NZ_LWFX01000049.1:0-367 GCF_001635175.1 Alcanivorax sp. HI0083
TGCCCCATGCCAGACGCAGACCGCACGTCGGGCATTCGGCATCTAGCGTCCGGCGCCTTTAATATGCACAATGGCATTCAATCGATTAAGTGTATCAATGCCATGACACTAACAGAACTACGCTATCTGGTCGCCCTGGCCCGTGAACGCCACTTTGGCCACGCCGCCCAGGCCTGCAACGTCAGCCAACCGACCCTCAGTGCGGCTATTAAAAAGCTGGAAGAACAACTGGGCATGCCCCTGTTCGAGCGGCGCCCCCGCGAAGTGGTCGTCACCCCCCAGGCCGAGCCCATTGTCGCCCAGGCCCAGCGCGTGCTGGAACAGGCTGACCTGCTCTCCCAGATGGCCACGAGCCAACGCGACCAGC
>NZ_LWFX01000050.1:0-610 GCF_001635175.1 Alcanivorax sp. HI0083
GGCCAGGCGGATGCGGTCTCCATGGCGCGCCCGTTGCTGGCGGACCCGGATTTCGTGAAGAAAACCGAGCAGGGCAAGGCGGATGAGATCAACACCTGTATCGCCTGTAACCAGGCGTGCCTGGACCATACCTTCCAGCTCAAGCGGGCGTCCTGTCTGGTCAATCCCCGTGCTTGTCACGAGACCGAGTTGTTGTACCTGAAAACGGCCAAGCCGAAAAAAGTGGCGGTCGTTGGTGCCGGCCCGGCGGGCTTGTCCTGTGCCACGGTGGCGGCAGAGCGAGGCCATGCGGTGACCCTGTTTGATCAGGCGGGGGAAATTGGTGGTCAGTTTAATATGGCCAAGGTAGTGCCCGGCAAGGAAGAGTTTCACAACACCATTCGCTATTTCAGCAAAAAACTGGAAAGCACCGGCGTTACCATGAAGCTGAATACGCGCGTTGAAATTGCCGATCTGGAAGCGGCGGGCTTTGACGAAATCGTGATTGCTACGGGTGTGGTTCCGCGTACCCCGGGCATCCCCGGTGTGGATCATCCCAAGGTGTTGTCTTACGTGGACGTGCTGCGTGGCAACGCCCAGGTGGGTGAGAAAGTGGCGGTCATTGGTGCCG
>NZ_LWFX01000051.1:0-1451 GCF_001635175.1 Alcanivorax sp. HI0083
TCTTTCCGACAGTCACCGGGTTTATCTGGAAGAGGGGCTGGAAGCCTTTCAGGACTACCAGGTTCAGCACGAGGATGATTTGCTGGAACCGGGGGATGCTTTTCCGCTGGTGCAGAAGCTTCTGGCGATTAACGATCTTGAGCAGGGCAAAGGACGAGTCGAAGTCATTCTTCTGTCGCGCAACAGCTCGGATACCGGGCTGCGGGTGTTTAACTCCATAGCCCATTATGGGCTGCCTATTACACGTGCGGCGTTTGCCAGTGGTGAGAGCCCACACCGCTATGTATCAGCGTTTGGCGCGCACCTGTTTTTATCCACGGACCCGGGGGATGTGCAGCAGGTGCTGGAGGCGGGCTATGCGGCGGCGACGATCTTGTCTGGGGGCCAGTGTCAGCGACCGGATGGCATCTTGCGCATTGCTTTCGATGGTGATGCGGTGTTGTTTTCCGATGAGTCGGAACAGATTTTCCAGAACGATGGCCTCGAGGCATTCACCGAGAATGAGCGCCAGTCCGCCAGGCAGCCGTTGGATGGCGGCCCTTTCAAGCCGTTTCTGGCGGCGTTGCATCAGTTGCAGAACAGCTTCCCGGTGGCGGATTGTCCAATCCGTACCGCCCTGGTGACCGCACGGGGGGCTCCTGCCCACGAGCGAGTGGTGCGTACCCTGCGGGACTGGGACATTCGCCTGGACGAAAGCCTGTTTCTGGGCGGGTTATCCAAAGGAGAGTTCCTGCGTGCCTTTGGGGCGGATGTGTTCTTCGATGATCAACAGGGTCATTGTGAGTCTGCAGCCGAGCATGTGGCAGCCGGCCATGTCCCCCATGGCATTTCCAATAAAAAGAAAGACTCGACACCGGTTTGAGCAAAGTTGCATGTTTGGTGTAACAATGGCTTGTCGCTGAAAGGGCACTTTCCTTTGTGCCGTCACTTCACCGAATTCACGGCGCAGCACCAGGCGCGGTGATCTATGCGTTGAATGAATAATCGATTATATTCTTATAACCGATTACGGTTTCAATGCGGAGGCAGGGATGAAACTGCAGCAACTACGCTACATCTGGGAAGTGGCCCGCCACGACCTGAATGTGTCAGCCACCGCAGCGGCGCTCTATACCTCGCAGCCGGGCATCAGCAAACAAATCCGCATGCTCGAAGACGAGCTGGGGGTGGAGGTTTTTGCCCGTAGCGGCAAGCACCTTACCCATATCACCCCGGCCGGGCAGGCTATCCTGCAGATTGCCGGTGAAATCCTGCAGCAAACCGAATCCATTCGCCGCGTCTCCCAGGAGTTCCGGGATGAATCCCGTGGCGAACTCAGTATTGCGACCACCCATACCCAGGCGCGCTATGCCTTGCCGCCGGTGATCCACCAGTTCACCGGGCTTTTTCCGGATGTGTCGCTGCATATGCACCAGGGTACGCCCATGCAGATCTCCGAGATGGCAGCCAAC
>NZ_LWFX01000052.1:0-743 GCF_001635175.1 Alcanivorax sp. HI0083
CCGTGGCAAGTTTTCGAGTCCCGGGCCATGGGGGCGGATGCGGTGCTGCTGATCGCTGCGGCGCTGTCTGATGCCCAGATGAATGAGCTGTATCATGCTGCCCAGCGGGCCGGCTGTGATGTGCTGGTAGAGGTTCATACCGAAGAAGAGCTGCACCGGGCGGTAGCCTTGAACGCCGAGCTGATCGGTATCAATAACCGTAACCTGCACACGTTTGAAACCAGCCTGGACACCACGCTGACGCTGGCACAACAAGTGCCGGGTGATCGCATGGTGGTGACTGAAAGTGGTATCCACAGCAGCGCTGACGTGCAATTGATGCGCAAGAGCGGCATCCACAGTTTTCTGGTCGGCGAAGCCTTCATGCGCGCTGAAGACCCGGGCGCTGAACTCAAGAAGCTGTTCTTCTGAGCGTACGAGTTGCGAGGTTTGTAGATCGGCTTAGCCGCGCAGCGGCGTAAGCCGACAAACCGCGTTGGGTGAGAGGATTTGGAATGACAGGAAAGTCACCTCAGGAATGCCTGGGTATGGAGGACATCCGTGCCGAAATCGACCGTAGCGACAGGCAAATCATTGCATTGTTGGGAGAAAGGGCGGGGTATGTACATGCTGCCGCGGCCTTCAAGACCAGCGAGGATGGGGTGCGTGCGCCGGAGCGTTTCAGAGCCATGCTCCAGACCAGAAGATATTGGGCAGAGCAGGAAGGGCTGGATGCGGACATGGTTGAAGATCTGTACCGGAAC
>NZ_LWFX01000053.1:0-1534 GCF_001635175.1 Alcanivorax sp. HI0083
GTCGTGAACTGAACATCTACAGCTACGACCTGGATAACTACAATTTCGAACGCAAATGGAATAACCCGCGCTTCTGGGCCAACCCGGAAAACTGGGGGAAATACTGGTGGTAACCTTGGCATGGCGCTGCGTTCTGGCAATGGACGCAGCGCTGTCGTATGGTTGCGCCGTCAACTGAATTGATGGCCCACCATGATCGGACACCGTTTTCGCGAAATTTTCATTTTCTGGTGGCGGCACCTTGGCCCGCTGTTTCTGGTCACCGCCCCCTTTGCCCTGATCACTGAAGCCACCCAGTGGATCTTCGGCCCGTCGTTCGTGCTACCAGAAACCGAAGGGGCCGCCCTGCAATTCAGCGGCATCAGCCTGGCCATTATTTTACTGGTGCGCCCACTGGCGGAAGGTGCGCTGTATGTGCAACTGTCCGCCAGCAGCAACGGCAAACCCCGCGGCCTGCTGGCCTGTATCGCCCCGGCACTACTGGTTTACCCACCCTTGCTGCTCACCTATGCGCTGATGGCCATTGGTGTGTCTTTAGGCTGGATGGCCCTGTTTTTCCCGGCGGTGTGGGTCTACACTCGCCTGTGTTTCGCCCCTCTGCTGGTGATACTCAAGCAGCAAAATCCTGTCGACGCCCTGCGCCATTCTTTCCAGATGACCCAGGCCCAGCAATGGCCGCTGTTACTGGTGCTGGTGCTGGTATTTCTCGCGTACCTGATGATGAGCAGCCTGGTGGCCAGTGCCATTCTTGGCGTGGTCAGCCATGCCGCCGCGGCCTCGTTACTGGCGGCCCTGCCCGTTTCACTGCTCAGCGCGCTGGTCAATATTGCTGTGTTCCGCTACTGGTCGCTGAGCCAACAAGGCGATTCGACCAACCCAGGCTGACCGTTACCGACCGCGACCTGACCCCTGAACAGGTACATTCGCTCCAAGTCGTCATGGCAAGAGCGGATTTTGATGGCATACTCATCAGACAGACTGCCTGACAGCCACCTGACGACGACGCATCAACCGGGGAAATTTCGTGCCACAACACACCATGCATCTTAGCTGGGCCGCCCACGGCGACCGGGAACATTACCTCTGGCATCTTCCAGACGGCAATGAAGTGCGCGTGGTCGATGGCCACCACGGTCATCAGGAATTCATGGAACCGGAAGAAGCCTTCCTGGCCGCCCTGGCCAGCTGTCACTTACTCTCGTTCCTCACCGAAGCGGCCCGCGAAGGGCTGTCGGTGGCCAGTTACGATGATGATCCACAGGGCGTACTGGGGCAGAACGATCAGGCAAAGATTTATATGCAGACCATGGTCCTGCAACCGTTGGTCACCTTTAACGGTGAACAACCGGACATCACCACCATTCAGGCCCTGCACCAGCGTGCCCACGAGAAATGCTTTATCGCCCAGTCAGTGAGAAGTGAGGTGCGGATCGAACCGCGACAGTAGACCGGCAGTCGGTCACTGAGCACAAAAAAGGCCACGCTCAGTCCCTGAACGCGGCCTTTTTTCTTTCCCAATCAACACCCGCTCCCG
>NZ_LWFX01000054.1:0-1171 GCF_001635175.1 Alcanivorax sp. HI0083
AATTTCGATGTCCTCGACACTAACTTCGTCATCGTCGATCGGGTATGTTTCAGCCATAACGCTATTCCGCCACGGTTCCTGTCTTCATAAAGTGACTGCGGACATGTTTTGCACCCACTACTTGTGCAGCCAGACCCGTAGCAACGAGGTAAGCTTCGCCATATCAATGGGCTTGGAGCAGTAATCATTGGCCCCGGCTTCAATGCATTTGGCGCGGTCATCCTTCATGGCCTTGGCCGTCAACGCCAACATCGGCAGCTTGCTGAAACGAGCCTGTTCACGAATCCGCCCCATGGCTTCATAGCCATCCATTTCCGGCATCATGATATCCATTAACACAATGTCGATGGAGGGATTTTCATCCAGCGATTCCAGCGCCTCGCGGCCATTATTGGCGATACTGATGGCAAAACCCAACTCTTCCAGCTGCGCCGACAGCGCGTAGATATTACGCATGTCGTCATCCACCAGCAGCAATTGCTTGCCTTCGAAAATGTCATCGCGATGCTCGATGGATTCCGCAGTCGGGCGGCGATTGGCCGGCAAGGTGGATTCCAGCCAGTGCAGGAACAGGGACGCTTCGTTGAGCAGTCGCTCGTGGGAGCGTTCCGTCTTGAGAATGATACGGTCCGCATACTTGCGCAGTTTCGCCTCTTCTTCGCGGGTCATGTCCTTGCCGGTATAAACCACCACGGGAACACTGTCGTAGTCGTCACTGGCATGGAGCTTTTCCAGCAGCTCGAAACCGCTCATGTCCGGTAGTGTCAAATCCAGAATCATGCAGTCGAACACGGTATTCTGCAGGGCATCCAGTGCTTGCTGGCCGCTAGTTGCAGCGGTGATTTCAACCCCTTTCTGGTCGAACAGCTCACGGATACTTTCGTGCTGGATTTCACTGTCTTCCACCACCAGAAGGCGGCGCACATTGGTTTCGATAGCGCCTTCAATTTTGGCGAAAGCAGAGAGAATGTCGTCCTGATTGGCTGGCTTGGTCATGAAATCCAGCGCCCCCAGTTCCAGCGCCTTCTTGCGCTCATCACGCCCGGACAGGAAGTGCACCGGGATGTCCTTGGTGCGCGGGTCCGCCTTGAGCTTTTCCATGACTTCCCAGCCATCGATACCCGGCAGGCCAATGTCCAGAATAATCGCGCTGGGCCGGTAATGGCTGGCA
>NZ_LWFX01000055.1:0-755 GCF_001635175.1 Alcanivorax sp. HI0083
ACGCCAGGCAGATATATCCCAGCGCGGCGACAACCCCGGCAGGCTGAAAAATAGCGGCCATGATCGCCGCCGGCCGCGTCCACTGATACCGATCCAGAACAAAGACAATTACCCCGAGGGCAATGCACAATGCAGCAGGTATCTTGAGTTCAGGAGACGGGCCAGAAACAGTAGTGATGTTATTGCTCGACACGGACAGCCCAATATCGGCAACCCAAAACATCACGCCGAGAAAAACGTCCAGAGTGGCGACAGCCCTGACCATCCAAACGTTGATCATCCTGCACCTTTTTTAAACAAGAACGCCGCCACTTCACGGCTAAAAATTTTCAACCCAGCACGCTTACGGCTGCCTGTCGAAGGTTTTCACCCCTTCCGGAATCTTGAACCAATCCTGCTTTTCGCTGATCCAGATATGCGCCTGGGGCTCAAGAATGCTGGTATCCGCCAGATTGGCTGGTTTGAGTTTGATACTGTCTGGCTCATCCGGGTTAACGTGGTAAATGCGATTGCCGCAGGTGGGACAGAACATTGCCGCACTGGTATTGCCACTGTCCGCAGTACGCAGCCATTCGCGCATTTCACCATGAAACACAATGTCTTGGGCGCGTACAACAGCGGTAAGGCTGAATGCACTGGTGGACAGCTTCTGGCACGCCTTGCAGTGGCAGGCCAGTACTTTCTGGGGTTCAGCCAATAACTGGTAGGTCACCGCACCGCACTGGCAAGCACCGTCGATTGGATAGGTCGCCATC
>NZ_LWFX01000056.1:0-8835 GCF_001635175.1 Alcanivorax sp. HI0083
AGGAATACGGCGATCATCAGGCCAACTTCTGGCGCGATGCAGAAAGCCACCCACCGAGCAATGCGGAAACCGTTCAGGATTTTCATCAACGCATTGGTGAAGCCTGGGCGCTATGGCAGGAAACGCTGAAAGGTCAGCGCGTGCTTTTGGTTTGCCACGGCGGCGTCATTCGCATGGTGCTGGCCCACGTACTGAGCATGGCCCCCAGCAAAGCCATGGCCGGGTTTCAGGTGCCCTACGCTTGCCGCTCACAAGTACGGATTGATGACACCGAATTTGGAACCTTGAGCTGTCTTATAAGGCACGGGGGATAAGTTGAAAGTTAAAAGTTGAAACGCGGACAAGACCCTGCCACTTTAAAGGCGTATTACCCGCGATTGATGGTCTATATTCGCGATGCAAGCATCGCTTCCCACAACCATCATCGCCGGTTTTCCTTTTCAACTTTGAACTTTGAACTTTCAACTTTTTACTGCTTAACCTTTCAACGTCTGCGCAATCCCCGCCACCGACAACACCACCCTATCGCATTTTTTTGCCAGTGACTGATTCAGCCAGCCCAGCTCATCCGCAAAACGACGGGTGAGTGGGTCCATGGCAATGGTCCCCAGCCCCACTTCATTGCTGACGACCACCACATTGCCGGGATACTGCCCCAGCGCCCCAAGAAAACTGTCCCGCTCCCGGACAAACGCCGCGTCCCCGGCATGCAGCAAATTACTCACCCACAGGCTCATGCAATCGACCAAGACACAGGGAACCGGTGACAACGTGGCCTGGCGGTTAAGCAAGGCGCCCAGATGCAACGGCTCTTCCACCAACCCCCAGCTCGCCGGGCGCCGCATACGATGGCGACGAATACGGTCGCTCATTTCACCATCACCGGCGGTGGCCGTCGCCACATACACCACCGGATCGTGTTGCTCACTGACCAGGTTTTCCGCCAGTGAACTTTTGCCGGAACGAATGCCGCCGAGAATCAGACTGTGCGGCATCAGTTTTTCTTCACGAACTGGGTCAGAATCACAATACGCTGGCCTTCTACGCGGCCTTCGATGTGCTCAGGATTATCCTGCACCAGAGAAATATTGCGCACCGCGGTGCCACGCTTGGCGGTAAAATTGGCCCCTTTCACATTCAAATCCTTGATCAGCGTGACCGAATCACCGGCTTCCAGCACGGCACCATTGCTGTCGCGGTGCAATTCCCGCGCGTCTTCCGTCTGGCCTTCACCGGTGGCCTGGGCCCAGGCCAGGGTGTCGTCATCCAGGTACAACATATCCAGCAGGTCCTGCGGCCAACCTTCTGCCTGCAAGCGCGTCAACATGCGCCACGCCAACACTTGCACCGCCGGCACCGGGCTCCACATGCTGTCGTTCAGGCAGCGCCAGTGGTTGGCGTCTTCATTACCCGGGTTATCCAGCTGGGTCTGGCAGGTTTCACATAACAGCACGCTCTGCTCGGCAGTGCCATCCGATTCCGGCGGCACCGCATACACCGCCAGGGCATTACCCGCACCACACAGTTCACAACATGAATCGGCACGGGCAAGCAACGAGGATTCCAGGGTCATGTAGCACTCCTTTATTGGGCGCGCAGTATAGCGGATTTGATGGCTGCGGAGCGGGACGTAGTGGTTTGGTGCCCGACAACACCCGCACTACCCCGCCAACAATCCTGAAAACGAAAAAAACGCCAACGTATCGCCCGGCGATACCGTGCCGCCCACCGGCACCACCGCCAGGCCGTCGGCCCAGACTGCAGAACTGAGCATGCCGGAGCTCTGGTTGGGATGTTTTTGCAGGGTCAGCTGGCCGGAGTCAGACACGCACCGCACGCGCAGATACTCCTGCCGCCTGGCCGGTTTGTTGATGGCGAAATCCACAGGTAACGGCATGGCGGTTGGCAACACCACATCGGCACCACAAGAGCGCCGCAGGGCGGGTAACACCAGCATCAGATAACACACCAGCACGGCGGACGGATTGCCCGGCAAACCGAAAAATGGAATGTCATCAATACGGCCGTAAGTAAACGGTTTACCCGGCTTTATCGCCAGCCGCCAGAAATCCAGTTCGCCATGTTCCGCCAGCACCGCACGCAGGTGATCCTCTTCGCCCACGGACACGCCGCCGGTGGAAATAATCACATCCGGGCGCTGCGCGGAATCGGTGAGCAGCCGGGTCAGGGTATTGCGAATAATGCCAGGATCATCGGGCAGGTGCTCGCGCTGCACATTCACAAACCCGCTTTGCTGTAACAGCTGCATCAGCTGCGGGCCATTGCTGTCGAAAATTTTTCCCGGCAGCGGTGTTTCTTCCGGCGACTGAATTTCATCACCGCTGGTAAGAACCAGTATCCGCGGCGCATTCACTTTCACCGCCGCGACGCCCACCGAAGCAATCAGGCCCACCGCCTGGGGCGTGAGCCGTTCGCCACGCTGCATCACGACCTCATTGCAGTGGGCATCCTGCCCCGCCGGACGAATATTCTGCCCGGCCGTGACGCTGGCCTTGCCCGGCAGCCGCACCCGGGTTTCGGCGATTTCGCAGTCTTCCTGCATCAATACGGTATCCGCCCCGGCGGGTACCGGGGCACCGGTAAATATCCGCGCCACCTGCCCCGGCGCCAGGGTNACCGGCGCATCCCCCGCCGCCACGCGCAGCGGCATGGGCCGGGTCAGCCCCGGCTCGTCCAGGTCCGCATGGCGCAGCGCCACACCATCCACGGCGGCGTTATCAAACGCCGGCACATCCACCCGGGAGGTCACCGCCTCAGCCAGATACTGCCCCTGACAATCCGCCAGCGGGATCTCCCGGACCGCCCGGAAGGGGCGCGCCGCATCCAGCAGGCGCGCCAACGCCTCTGCCACCGGCATCAATGTCTGTTTGGATTCCTGCACGTTTCCTCCATGGTGCCGTCATGGCGGCAGTTTTATCGGCGCACCTGGGCCACAAAATTACAGGGACGGTGGCGGGCATCCAGCTGCTCAGCAATGATCCGGTCCCAACCGGTGGCGCAGGCATTGTTGGAACCAGGCAAACAGAAAATCACCGTGCGATTGGCCAGCCCGGCCAGGCAGCGGGACTGGATGGTAGAAGAACCGATGTCCTCCACGCTCACCTGACGAAACAGCTCGCCGAAGCCTTCGATGTGCTTGTCGAACAGCACCGACAGGGCTTCCGGGGTGGAATCCCGACCGGAGAATCCGGTCCCTCCAGTGGTGAGAATAATCTGGATGTTCTCGTCGGCAATCCAGTCCGATACCACCTTGCGCAGCTGGTACACATCGTCCTTGACGATCTGGCGAGCAGCCAGGGTATGGCCCGCGCCTTCCAGGCGCTGCACCAACAGGTCGCCAGAGGTATCGGTTTGCGGGGTGCGGGTATCACTCACCGTCAGCACTGCCAGCGCCAGGGGCTCGAACTCAGCCGCAGGTTTGGACATACACATTTCTCCTTAACAATGCCGCAATGCTAGCACGTGCCATGCCAGGGCGGCTGGACAGCACAGCACGATTTGACCGTTGCCGACAGCCTCTGTTCTGCATTACATCCGGGGGGTAGATTCAATGGACCCGTTTCCATGGTCTCTGCGTGGATGCATGGCGCATGAATTTGCTGCCACAGGACATTTTCTGCAAGAGAGATGTAGTGGGTCTACTTCCGATTAAAGAAGGTGTTCTGTGGCAGTGAAGGCTTGTGTCAGGCGCCGCGCAGAGACCATGGAAACGGATCAATACAAGGTGTTTATCGGAGAACAGTCATGAACCGTATGGAAGCTGCCCAACAAGAGGCCGCAAACCTTCCTCGCATGCCCCAGCGAAAGCTGGAAGACATACCGGGTGATTATGGCTGGCCTCTGCTTGGCTCTACGGTCCCTTTTCTCAAGGACTATCACAAGATGGTGACGGAACTTGCCGACAAGTACGGCCTTGTCTTCAAAGGCTCGGTGTTGTTCCAGCGCGGGGTCACCCTGCTCGGGCCGGATGCCAACGAATTTGTACTCAAGGATCCGGAGCATGCGTTCTCCAGCCGCGCCGCCTGGAACCCGATTCTGGAAAAACTGTTTACCGACGGCCTGATGCTGCGCGACTTTGCCGACCATAAATTTCACCGCCGCATCATGCAGCAGGCGTTCAAGAAGCCGGCACTGGCCAGCTATCTGGAACGTATGAACAGCCATATAGGCAGCGAGATAGAAGGCTGGCAAACCGGAGAAACCCTGAAGTTTCTGGATCACATCAAGGCGCTGTTACTGGACGTGGGCGCACAAATCTTTTTTGGCCTGGAGATGGGCCCGGAATCCGACAAGGTGAACCAGTCCTTTATCGACGCCACCGACGCCTCACTGGCGGTGGTGCGCCTGCCAATCCCCGGGCTGCTGTGGCACCGCGGCATGAAAGGCCGCCGCTACCTGGAAAACTTCGTTACCGGACTGATCCCCCAGAAACGCGCCAGCGATACCCCGGATTTCTTCAGCGAACTGTGCAAGGCGGCCGACGAGGAAGGCGGCCTTTCCGATCAGGACGTGATGAACCACATGATCTTCCTGTTGTTCGCCGCCCACGACACCACCACCAGCACCCTGTGCTCCATTATCTACATGCTGGCCAAACACCCTCACTGGCAGGATGTACTGGTCAAGGAAATGGAAGGGCTGGGCAAGGACACCCTGGACTATGACGACCTGGGGAAAATGGAAAAAACCGGCTGGGTATTCCGCGAAACCCTGCGCATGCGCCCGGCACTGACCACCTTCCCCCGTCGCACCGTCAAGGATGTGGAATACCAGGGCTACTCCCTGCCCAAAAACACCATGGTCAACGTGTCCACGCTCTACACCCATTACATGGAAGAATACTGGAGCAACCCGACCACCTTCGATCCAGAACGCTTCAGCGACGAACGCGCCGAACACAAGAAGCACTTTTACCAGTGGGTTCCCTTCGGCGGCGGCCACCACAAATGCCTGGGCCTGAACTTTGCCGAACTGCAGACCAAGACATTCCTGTTCCAGTTCCTGAGACGTTACCGCGTCAGCGTCAAACCCGGCTACGAACTGCCTACCCAGCAGGTCCCGCTGATCATGCCGAAGGATGGATTGCCGGTGGTACTGGAGAAGCGATAAAACAGTTTCGAGTGACGAGAAGCGAGTTTCGAAAATCCGAACCTATTTTGCTCTTCGCTTCTCGCTTCTCGCTTCTCGCTTCTCGCTTCTCGCTTCTCGCTTCTCGTAACTTAAGATTTAAGATTGCTGAAACAAATGCACATCCCGCTGCGGGAACGGAATGGTGATGCCCGCCTTGTCAAAGGCGTATTTCACCTGCTCGAACAAACCGAAATACACCGGCCAGTAATCCTCCGAATTCACCCACACCCGCGTCAGCATATTGATGCTGCTATCGGCGTGGGCAGAGACAAAAATATTCGGGTCGAACTTGTCACCGCTGAGGATACGGTCGTCATTATCAATGACCGTCTGAATCGCGGCCCGGGCCTGCTCGATGCTGTCGCCGTAACTGATACCAAATTCGATATCCACCCGCCGCTGCGGCTCCACAAAAATATTCTTGATGCAGCCGTTGGACATGAGACCGTTGGGAATCACGATGCGTTGGTTGTCATAGGTAATCAGGATGGTGTTGAAGATCTGGATATCCCAAACTCGCCCGGTATATCCCTGCGCCTCGACAATGTCCCCCAGGCGGTACGGCTTGAAGAACAGAATCAGCACCCCGCCGGCAAAGTTGCCCAGGCTGCCCTGCAGCGCCAGACCCACCGCCAGGCCAATGGCACCGAGCATGGCAATAAACGAGGTGGTCTCCACCCCGACCATACCCGCCACAGCCACCAGCAACAGAATTTTCAACAGCACGTCGATAAAGCTGGTCATGAACTTTTGCAGGGTGTCGTCCACCGCCTTGTGGCCCAGCACCCGGTTCATGCCCTTGATCACCCGCTTGATGATCCAGAAGCCGACCACCAGCGTAACCATCGCCAGCACCACCTTCGGCAGATAGGCCATACTCAGCTCGATTGCCTTGTCCAGATACGGCTGGATTTGCTCCATATCCATGATTCCCTTCCTTAGTGAGTTATGTAGACCGTTAAAATACCACCAAGACGTCAGCCGCAAACCGTCACTACATCAGAATTTGCCAATATTTACCCTTGCCCCATTGCCGCAGGGGAATGAATCCCCCGGCGGATTAACGCTATACTGCGGGCACATTTTCCACCGCACAGACAGCCATGAAATACGCCATCCTGCCGGTCACCCAGTTTCAGCAGAACTGCTCTTTCCTGAAGTGCGAAGCCACCGACAAGGTCGCCATCGTCGACCCGGGCGGTGACTTGAACCAGATACTGGCCACCCTGAAGCAGGTGGGCGGCACCCCGGAGAAGATCCTGGTGACCCACGCCCATCTGGACCATGTGGGCGCCGTGGCCGAGCTGGCCGAAACTTTGGGGCTGCCCATTGAAGGCCCGCACCGGGATGACCAGTTCTGGATCGACATGCTGCCCCAGCAAGCGCAGATGATGGGCTTTGCCCCTTCGCCACCGTTCACCCCGAACCGCTGGCTGGAAGGCGGCGACACCGTCACGGTGGGCAGCACCCAGCTGGAAGTACGCCACTGCCCCGGCCATACCCCCGGCCACGTCGTGTTCTATCAGCGTGAAAGCAAACTGGCCGTGGTCGGTGATGTGCTGTTCAACGGTTCTATTGGTCGTACCGATTTCCCCAAGGGGGATTTCGACACCCTGATCACCGCCATCAAGGAACAGCTGCTGACTCTGGATGACGACGTCGCCTTTATTCCCGGGCACGGGCCCATGTCCACCATCGGCCACGAACGCACCCACAACCCCTTTGTTTCAGGCAAGCACGGATAGAACATGGATTCAGTAGTAATGAAATGGGGACTCACCGTCGTCATCGCGATTCTGGGTTGGGCCCTGTCCATCCTGCTGCGCGGCATCACCAAGCGGCTGGGTCGCCGCCGCAATTACTCCCGCGCCCGTATCTTCCAGACAGCGGTGGTCATCAACAGCGCCTGCCTGATTATCGGCCTGATCGCCATTGGCGTGTTGTGGGGATTGAAAGGCGACGGCCTGATGGTGTTTGCCACCTCGCTGATGGCACTGCTCGGCGTGGCCCTGTTTGCCAGCTGGTCCATGCTCAGCAACGCCACCGCAGCCATCATCCTGTTCTTCAGCGCACCCTACAGAGTGGGCGACCGCATTCGCCTGCTGGACGGCGACAATACCGTCACAGGGCAGATTCGTCACATGGGGCTGATCTTCATCACCATTCAGGATGAGCTGGGCCACCGTTACACCCTGCCCAACAACCTGCTGCTGCAAAAAGCCGTGATCCGCCTGCGCGGCGACACCCTGCCCCGGGATCAGAAACACATGCGGGCGGATTAACGGTCACAACGCCCGGCTCGTGCCCCCCTTTGGCCCACCCGGCACAAAACATTCTCGCTGCGTTCCATTCGCCCCCTGTAGGAGTTCCCTTCCAGGGGACGAACCGAGCGCAGCGAGGCGGCAAGCGCCCAGGTTCCACCCTCGGCAGACAGGCTTGAAGTTGGTAAGAAGATGGATCGTACTGCGAACGCTGTGCGGTTCGCACCCTGGAAGGCGTTTATTCGCTGCGCTCGGCTCTCAACAGGCTGTTGATCATTGTAGGAGGCTGCTTGCAGGCGAACCGGGTTGGCCAGATCAAAGCCGGCATTCGCTTGCAAGCAAGCTCCTACAGCAACTCCGTAGAAAACGCGTCACTACATCCGGTAGCCAAAGCTCAGCATGTACTGGGTACCATCGTAGGGAAAATCCGCGATGGCATCGTTAAAGTCCATCTCTACCGTTTGTTCGCGCACCACAAATCCAAACTCGGATGTGCTACCCACGGAAAAGATCAGCCCCAGCGAGGCGTAAGCCCCATAGCCAAAACTGAAATCCCGGTCATCCCCGTTAACCACCACCGCCGTACTCAGCGGCTGGGGGTAAGGCCGATCCTGCTCCTGTTTCAGGGAGCCCATCAGCAACATGGGGCCACCGGACAAAAACAGCCGCGCTCGGTCACTGAAATTGATATCCCCGTAACCACCCAACATGGTGCCAAACAGAAACATCTCGTTGTCCACCTTGATATTCACGGTGGCGCCACCATTCACCACCCCCGAATAATTCACCGAATCGTTCTGCCAGCTAATCACCGCACCGCCCTCATAGCCGTAACGGAAACGGTCGCCACCACCCAGAATCTTCTGCACCCCGCCGGTGAAGAACGGCAGATCATCGTAGTCCCCATCCAGCGTGGCGCCATTGGCGGTCACCGTGGTGTCCTCATCATTCAGTTGCAGCTTGCCAGCCTGCAGGAACATGTATTGAGCATCCTGTGCCCAGGCCGGCACCGCCAGCAGCCCGCCCACCAGGCTGATAATCCGCAATCCTTGTCTCACCGCTCTTCCCCTGCGCAACACGTTGACAGCACCAGCATAGTGCAGATTTTCCACCGAGAACATGAACCGGTTACCGCCGCTTTCAGAGTCCGGTAAAGTAGCAGCAACGGAGAATACCCGGCCCCACGGAGGGAACCGGAAACCCATAAAGGAACTGCCATGCGACTCCTGCTGCTTCCCCTCATTACCGCCCTGATTGCCGCAGCCGCCCTGCTCAGTGGCTGCCAGAACAATCAGGAACCCGGCACCGCCGCACTCCCGGATGCCTGCTCCCAGCCACCGGAATCCGGCATGTGCAAAGCCGCATTCCAGCGCTATTACTACGATGCCGACAGCGGCAGCTGCCAGGCCTTTATCTGGGGCGG
>NZ_LWFX01000057.1:0-1036 GCF_001635175.1 Alcanivorax sp. HI0083
CGCCATGCCCCTGTCTTTTGCCAGAGACAGCACTTCATCACGGAGACTGCCCATTTCGTTGTCGAGCAGATCACCCGGGCGGCAGGTAACCGGTTCGTCCCCCTCCAGGGCGCGCTGCTGTAGCTCGGCATTGTACGGGGCCGGTGCGGCGCCATATTCGCCACGAAGGATGCCGCGGGTTTCCTTGCTGAGCACTTTGTAGCGTTCGCCGGAGAGCACATTGAGCACCGCCTGGGTGCCGACGATTTGCGAGGTGGGCGTCACCAGTGGAATGAACCCCAGATCTTCACGGACGCCGGGAATTTCCTGCAGCACTTCATCGAACCGGTCCGCTGCGCCCTGCTCCTTGAGCTGACTTTCCATATTGGTGAGCATGCCGCCGGGCACCTGCGCCACCAGGATGCGCGCATCCACACCGCGCAAGCTGCCTTCGAAGGCGGCGTACTTTTTGCGAACCTGACGAAAATAACCGGCAATACGATTCAGTTTTTTGATATCCAGCCCGGTATCCCGGTCCGTGCCTTCCAGCATGGCGACCACGGATTCCGTTGGGCTATGACCATAGGTCATCGACATGGACGAGATGGCGGTGTCCACGTTGTCGATGCCCGCTTCTGCCGCTTTCAGGGCTGTGGCGGTGGACAGCCCCGTGGTCGCGTGCGATTGCATGTGCACGGGAATATTCAGGGAAGCTTTCAGGCGCGTCACCAGCTCGAACGCCACGGCGGGGCGCAGCAGGCCGGCCATGTCCTTAATGGCAACAGAATGGGCGCCCATCTGTTCGATCACTTTGCCCTGCTCCACCCACATGTCCATGGTGTGCACCGGGCTGACCGTGTACGCGATAGTGCCCTGGGCGTGCTTGCCCTGCTTTACCACAGCGGCGATGGCCCGCTCGATATTGCGCATGTCGTTCATGGCATCAAACACACGGAACACATCCACGCCGTTTTCCGCTGCACGTTCCACAAAGGTATCCACCACATCATCCGCATAGTGGCGATAGCCCAACAGGTTCTGCCCACGCAGCAGCATT
>NZ_LWFX01000058.1:0-1095 GCF_001635175.1 Alcanivorax sp. HI0083
AAAGCGCAGCCTGTGTTCCTGGTTTTCTTCTGGGGCCAGGCGCTACTGGCCTGGGGTTTTGCGCTCACGTTCTGGGTGGTGGGCGAGCAGGATCAGTTTGCGCCCCCGTTGGTTTTGCTGGGCGTTGTTGTCGGTTTGCTGGCCATCGCCGGGGAAGCCCTGGCAGACAAGCAGTTGGCCGATTTCAAAAAGCGGCCTGACAGCAAAGGCAAGACCTGCCGTGAAGGGTTCTGGCGCTACAGTCGCCATCCCAACTATTTCTGCGAGTGGTTGCACTGGGTCAGTTACCCCGTGATGGCCATCGGTGCGCCGTACGCGGGCTGGCTGTGGTTGTTGCCCCTGGCCATGTTCGTATTCCTGTGGTTCGCCACAGGCATCCCCTATACCGAAAAACAGGCGCTCAAATCCCGCGGCGATGACTACCGTGATTATCAGCGCACGACGAGTGCGTTCTTTCCCTGGAGACCCAAATCATGATGATTCAAATGGCGGAATCGGGGCTGCTGCCCGATGGACTGGTGCGTTTTGGTATTCGTCGTCTGCTGGGGCAGCGCCTTGAACAGGAAAAACAACGCAGTAACCGCCAGACGTTCGAAGAGGCCTTGCGACAGGGGCCTGTTGCGGTGGGCCAGGACGAGGCCAATGAGCAGCATTATGAAGTGGATGCCCGCTTCTATGAGCAGGTGCTGGGGCCGTACCTGAAGTATTCCAGCGGCTATTGGCCGAATCCCTCAAGTACCCTGGAAGAGGCAGAGCGGGTGATGCTGGCGATGACCTGTGAGCGGGCAGAGCTGGAAGATGGCCAGGATGTGCTGGAAATGGGGTGTGGCTGGGGATCGCTGACGTTGTGGATGGCGCAGCAGTATCCCAATAGCCGGATTACCGCGATTTCCAATTCGTCGTCCCAGCGTGCTTTTATTCTCGGGCGCGCTGCAGAGCGGGGNCTGGATAATGTGGATGTGATCACCGCGGATGCCTCTGTGTATCAGCCGCAGCAGCCCTACGATCGGGTGGTGTCGGTGGAAATGTTTGAGCACATGCGCAATCACAAAACGTTGATGGCGCGTATTCATGACTGGTTGAAGCCGGGTGGCA
>NZ_LWFX01000059.1:0-1089 GCF_001635175.1 Alcanivorax sp. HI0083
ACTACATTTTGCCCAGTTTGTGCTAATACTGCCGCCAAGTTGGCGGTGACGAAGGACTTGCCCACCCCTGGGCTAGGGCCGGATACCATGAGCACCTTGTTGCTGGCTTCCATCATGGCGAAGTGAAGACTGGTTCGAAGGCTGCGTAAGGCTTCGATTGCCAGATCGTTGGGGTCGGATAACGCAAGCAACGGTATGGGTTCTTTGTTCTTTTTGTGGCGCCGACGCTTCAGTGCCTCCAGTCTATCTACTTTCTGCTGATGCTCAGACAAGGGAATGGAGGCATAAACAGAGATGCCCTGCTCTTCCAGTTGTTCAGGGCTTTCGATGCCGCGATTGAAGGCAGCTTTAACTAACACATAGCCAACGGCCCCCATACCACCCAACATAGCTGCCAGGATGGCAACCAACGGCTTCTTGGGTTTAACTGGCTCAGGCTGTACCAGTGCCTTATCGATAATGCGAACACTACCCACCGTGCCCGCTTTCATGATACGCAGCTCCTGCACCTTGTTGAGCAGGCCCACGTAGATTTCCTGATTTACTTCCACATCGCGCATGAGGCGCAGGACTTCCTGCTGGGTTTCCGGTAATGCTTTGATTTGACTGTTGAGCTGTTCTTTTTCCTGGTTGAGAGAGCCACGCTGTTGAATCAGGGTGCGATAGGCCGGGTGCTCACGAGTAAAGCGGGCAGAAATTTCGCTTTCCTTGATTTTCAGCTCATTGATTTTTCCCTCAATGGCCACCAACCGCTCCAGTACCGACTGGGTTTCCAGGGACAAATCCACGGATTCGCTTTTCAGGCGATAGGCATTGAGCTTTTCTTCTGCCCCATTCAGCTTTTCTTTAATTTCGGGAAGTTGCTCGTCCAGAAAGTCCAAGCTATTTTCCGCTTCTGCGGACATGCGTTTAATGTTTTGCAGCAAATAGGTTTCGCCGATGGCATTCAGAATGGCGCGAATACGTGCCTTGCTGGGGCCGGTGATGGACATGGCAATAATGCCGGTGGATTTACCTTGCTCGCTAACGGAAAGGCGACCACGCAACAGGTTGACCGCTTTAGCGCGAGCTTGATGCACCAGCGTTAGC
>NZ_LWFX01000060.1:0-501 GCF_001635175.1 Alcanivorax sp. HI0083
CTACGGCGCCAAGATGGGCGGCTACGACCCCTACGTCCGCGTGCGTTATCGCCTGATCGACACCACCACCACGGAAATCCTGTGGAGCGATCTCTACGAGTGGGACAAGCCGGAAGCCACAATCCGTGCCATGGCCCGCGAGCAGAAAATTGATGACCGCAACCATCCGGAACGTCTGGCTGACATTCTCTATCCCGAGATTGCCCGCGCCATCGCCGGCGATGCCACCGACGTGCTCTACCCGGTGCAAGTGATCAAGGTCGACGGCGAGACCGTGTTCCTTAGCCAGGGCCAGGGTCGTCTGGAAAAAGACGGCATCATGAAGGTGTATCGCCCTGCCGGGGAAATGAAAGACCCGGATACCGGCATGACCATCAAGCTGGAAGGCGAAGCGCTGGCCACCCTCAAGATCAGCGACGTACGCCCCGACTATGGCATTGCCCGTGTGGAAGGCGAAGCCGGTGCTCTGCAGGTGGGTGACCGCGTCCGCCCGGACAAGCA
>NZ_LWFX01000061.1:0-1279 GCF_001635175.1 Alcanivorax sp. HI0083
AGCATGGCTTTGTCCACGGCGGTGTTGTCAGCTATCTGGCAGACAATGCACTTACCTATGCCGGGGGCTCCGTACTGGGTGACTCTGTCACCTCCGAATACAAGATCAACTATCTGCGCCCGGCACTGGGAGAACGACTAACCGCCCGCGCCACCGTGCTTTCCAGTGGCAAGAGACAGGCCGTCTGCCAGTGCGAAGTGATCGCCCTCAATAACGGCGAAGAACGGCTCGTCGCGGTAGCCCAAGGCACCATCAGCAAAGTAGACACAAAGAGCTGATACCCAGGCTGAAATCCGACAGTCATGCGCAAACAAATGACAACACCCATGGTGCTGACCGGGGGACCCGGCTCTGGCAAGACTGCGGTCATCGAGCATATTGCCAGCCTGGGTTTTCACTGTTCCGAGGAAGTCGGCCGCCAAGTGATTCAATCGCAGGTTGAACAGGGCGGGAAGGCTGTTCCCTGGCTGGACAAGGTCGCCTTTCGTAACCAAATGCTGTCGGCTGAGCTAACCCATCATGCCCATTTTGCAGACCATGAGGAGACGGTCTTTTTTGACCGGGGGCTGGTCGATATCTATGGTTACTCCCTCCTTGAAAGCCTGCCTGTTCCCAGATCCTTGATTGAGGCCTGTGAAAAGTATCGATACCACAACCCTGTCTTCCTCTTCCCTCCCTGGGACGCTATCTTTACCAACGACAAGGAACGCAAACAGTCGTTTGCTGAAGCCGTCGCTACCTTTGAAATCATGCAGACCGCCTATCGGCATTTCGGCTACACACTGGTTGAAGTCCCCAGAGCCCCGGTTAACGACCGGGCCGCATTTATACTGGATCTTGTGATTCGCTGACCCTTTTTCCTGCCGACCTGGAATGCCTTATGCGATCTCTGTTCAACACCTCTCTACCACTGATTCAGGCGCCCATGGCCGGGGTGCAAGACTGGCGTCTGGCCGCGGCAGTGTGTGAGGCCGGAGGGCTGGGATCCGTGCCCGCCGGGATGCTCGATGCCGCTGGTCTGGAGCAGCAGCTGACGCAACTGAGCGCCGCCACCAACAATCCCTGGAACGTGAATTTTTTCTGCCACGATTCCCCGGCGTCCAACCCGGAAGGCGAACAACGCTGGGTAGCAACCCTGCGCCCTTACTATGACGAGTTCAGCGCCGATCCATCAGCGATTCCCGAAGGCCCTTCGCGCAAGCCGTTTGATGCCGATTGCGCGGCAGTGCTGGCACAATTCCAGCCTGCGGTGGTGAGCTTTCATTACGGCTTGCCGGAG
>NZ_LWFX01000062.1:0-485 GCF_001635175.1 Alcanivorax sp. HI0083
AACTCACCCATCGCCCGCGGTTTGATTGGTCGTGAAGAAGGCGATGTGGTGCAGATTGATACCCCCGGCGGTACCCGTGAGTACGAAGTCGATCAGGTGGAGCATATCTAGGCGCTTGATGCCCGATGCATGACGCCAGACGACAATAAAAAAGGCGGCGTGATAACACGCCGCCTTTTTTGCTTTTGGCATCCTGCGTTGGGCCTTGGGCGTCAGGCATTCTGATAGCGCAGGATGTTCGACAGTTTGGCGCTGGGCTTTTGGGCCGGGCGGTAGAGCAGGGCGATGTTGCCGATACGCTGGATTAGCTCGGCGCTGCCTTTTTCGGTCAGGGCCTGCACAATGGCGGCGCGGTCGTCGCGGGTTTCTGCGTTGACTTTCACTTTGATGAGCTCGTGATCTTCCAGGCGCAGGTTGAGTTCTTCCACGAAGTTGTCGCTGAGTCCCTTGTCGCCAAAGATCAGAACGGGTTTCAGGTGGTGACC
>NZ_LWFX01000063.1:0-784 GCF_001635175.1 Alcanivorax sp. HI0083
CGTTTAATATCGAGCTATATAACTATTGATCACCAGCTCTGCTCCCTCTGGCATGCTCTTCTCTACGCCACAGCCTTCAATAGCATTACTTGATGAAGCGTGAAAGTGTCTCTCGATGCCATTCCAGGCGCCTGTTGGCATGCTGGGTACCGAGGCTTATGTCGACAGGTGGCGGCGTGGTTAAGAACTATAAAATCGACACTTTGATCTATTGCGGTTGTAAGATGCCCTCGCTGATGCCAGCAAGAACCCCGCAAGCATCAACTTCACGGCCATCGTTGCACCTCGCTCTCAGGGAAACGAGTTGCTTCTCAAGCGATTGCAAAGCCGTTATCTGCGACCGCGCATCAGCAGACTTCCTGTTATAAGCAACCTGTTGGCTTTACACACCTAGAGAGTTAATCACAATGAGTTGGATTAAAGGGGTATCCGGATTAAGTGGTAGATGGAGCCCCCTTGCTCCTTCGAACCCTTAACTCTCCCAGAAGGTTGATAGATCGACGCCGTAGTTTTTCTCAGGCTCGGGAAGACCCATGCTGTAGGTCATGGTGGCCTTGCCCAGGAAGGGGGATTCCTTGATCTGCGGCACCTTCTTCTTGTGCTTGGTGGTGTAGAGCATCCGGGCCCGCATCACCTCGAATGAGTAGCCCCGGCCATCGCGGTTCTTGTCCTTGGCCAGCCGATTGATCGACTCCGTGAAGGCGTTGGTGATTGGGGTGTCGGTTTCGAAGTAGGCCAGCACCTCCTCGCGCCATCCGCTGACGGCGCTGACGAGATCCTTCCA
>NZ_LWFX01000064.1:0-750 GCF_001635175.1 Alcanivorax sp. HI0083
GGGCTGACCTCCACGGCCGGCGCCGGCAGCAACGCCACCGGCTCAATGGGCGGTTCATCCAGGCGGGCCAGCGTGGCGTAGCCACCGTTGATCTGGCGGTCGGTGCCGCGGGCACCCACATCCACACGCCCTTCAATCACTTCGTTTCGAGTGGTCTCGGCGCCATCCACACCCAGGTAATACTCCGTGCCACGGACCGCCGCCACCGCGCCCGGCGTATAGACTTCGAAAGAGGCTTCATCGCTTTGCCGGGGGCTGACGCTGTTACGGATATTGCCGCGCTGCAAACGCAGCTCGGTGCGTTCGTTCTGCTGATCCAGGAAGCGACGATAGCGAGTCACCACCAGCAGGCTGGCGGGCTTGATGTAGACTTCCGACTGGTCAGCAAAACGCAGCCGGGCGCTGCTTTTTGCGGCTGTTTCCAGGGCGTCGCCAAACGCCACCGCATCACCGTTTTGCAGCTGACGGGGCTCCCCTCCCCTGGCCGGATACAGCATTACCTCACCGGTAATCGCATCCACAGTGGCCGGAATGGGTTTTTCTTTAAGCCAGCTAATCGGCACCTTCAGGGTATTACCGGGACGCAGGGAGTGAGGGTTGTCGAGCCCGTTATGGCGAGCCAGTTCGCCCCAGCAGGTTTGCGGCGACTGGGCAAACTGTTGACAGACTTTCCAGAGAGAATCGCCAGGGCGCAAGGTGTAATGCCAGTCATCCCCGGCCCAGGCCGTTGATAGCAGGCACAGCATCATA
>NZ_LWFX01000065.1:0-770 GCF_001635175.1 Alcanivorax sp. HI0083
CGATCACATCAAAGCGCGCCATTAGCGTTTTAAAATATCGGACCGCCTGCTCTTCACCAAATGCTTCGACGCCACGCCAATAAATTCGAGCCACATCCCTTTTGGCCGCATCGTTGAGTCTATACCTCATCCCTTCCCAATCCGTCCTGGATCTCTTTCAGCAGTTCCGCAGGGCTCGGCTCCGTGAGCCCACTGCGCTCAGCTTCCCGTAATTTCGCACGAATCACTTCCAGCTCGCGCTCCGTTTCCTGCTCTCGCAGTTGGCGCTCACGAATCAACTCGCGAACCACTTCACTCTCATTCCCGTAATGCCCGCTCTCGATTTGGGTCTTGATCCAGCTATCTTGCTGATCTGTCACCGTAATACTCTTCTTCACCATCCCCATCTCACACCTCTCTCAAGCGCAACTATCCTACCTAGTAGTATAATTGCGCCCAACACGAAGACAACGCCGCTTATCCGCGGCAACCCTGAAGGCTCCCAGCTTTATCCAAGGGCCCAGGGGGTATTCTGCCCGGCAATCCAACGCCGCCCCGTCGCCTCCGCAAAGGCCTTCACCTTCGCTATCGGCCCCAGTGCCAACGGGGCTCTCCGCTTCCGGGGCCCCATGTGTTTCAACCAGGCGCGCTCATCAATACCCATGCGCTCAAGAATATTCGCCGCAGCACCATCAATGGCTCCCCTTTTATCTGCCCGCACAGCCCTGCCAGTGGCATCAACCAACACCAGATAATCCATCAACCGCATACGGCACACGGTGGCATCGTCA
>NZ_LWFX01000066.1:0-1083 GCF_001635175.1 Alcanivorax sp. HI0083
CCCTGAAGAGGTACGAGTGGCTCTGGTCGACGGACAACGTCTGTATGACCTAGATATTGAACACCGCACACGAGAACAGAAAAAAGCCAACATTTACAAAGGCAAGATCACCCGGGTAGAACCGTCCCTGGAAGCGGCTTTTGTAGACTTCGGCGCCGAGCGCCACGGCTTCCTTCCCCTCAAGGAAATTTCCCGCCAGTACTTCCAGAAAGACCCCAAAGACATTCAGGGTCGCGTTAACATCAAGGAAGTCATCAAGGAAGGCCAGGAAGTCATCGTTCAGGTGGCCAAGGAGGAGCGCGGCAATAAAGGCGCCGCCCTCACCACCTTCATCAGCCTGGCTGGCCGCTACCTGGTACTGATGCCCAACAACCCCCGTGCCGGCGGCATCTCCCGTCGCATCGAAGGGGAAGAGCGCGCGCAACTGAAAGAAGCGCTGGGTGCACTGACCATTCCCGACGAAATGGGCGTGATCGTGCGCACCGCCGGGCTGGGCCGCAGTGCTGAAGAGCTGCAGTGGGACCTGAACTACCTGCTGAAGCTATGGACCTCCATTGACGATGCCTCCCAGGATCGCAAGGCGCCCTTCCTGATCTATCAGGAATCCAACGTCATCATTCGCGCCATCCGCGACTACCTGCGCAAAGACATCGGCGAAGTGCTGATCGACTCCAAAAAAGTCTACGACGAAGCCCAGGGCTTTGTTCAGCAGGTGATGCAGGACTTCCAGCACAAGATCAAACTGTACGACGACGAGACCCCGCTGTTCTCCCGTTTCCAGATTGAATCGCAAATCGAAACCGCCTTCGAGCGGGAAGTGAAGCTGCCCTCCGGTGGCTCCATTGTCATCGACCCGACAGAAGCACTGGTGTCCATCGACATCAACTCCTCCCGTGCCACCAAGGGCGCGGATATCGAAGAAACCGCCCTGAACACCAACCTGGAAGCCGCCGAAGAAATCGCCCGGCAGCTGCGCCTGCGTGATATCGGCGGCCTGATCGTGGTGGATTTCATCGACATGGGCCCCGCACGCAACCAGCGTGACGTGGAAAACCGCATGCGCGATGCGCTGGAGCAAGACCG
>NZ_LWFX01000067.1:0-3804 GCF_001635175.1 Alcanivorax sp. HI0083
CCGATGTCGCGATCCTGCACCAGCAGGCCGCCGTTAACGCGCTTGTAGTCCAGGCCGCCCTCAGTGGGGCCCTGGATTTCGCCACACACCAGCACGCGCACGTTCTTCTTGGCGGCGGTGATTGCCAGAGCTTCGTCGGTGGCGCTGGGGGCGATGATTACTTCCACGAACTGGCGATCGACGATGGCCTTGGCGGTGTCCGCATCCAGCTCACGGTTGAAGGCAATGATGCCGCCAAAGGCGGATTCGGTGTCGGTTTCAAAGGCCAGATCGTAGGCCTTGCCGATGCCGTCCAGACTCACCGCCACACCGCAGGGGTTGGCGTGCTTGACGATCACACAGGCGGGCTTGGTGAAGCCTTTTACGCACTCCAGTGCGGCGTCGGTGTCGGCGATGTTGTTATAGCTCAGTTCCTTGCCCTGCAACTGCTTCGCGGTGGCGATGGAGGCCGGTGCCGGGTTGCGCTCGGTGTAGAAGGCCGCTTTCTGGTGCGGGTTCTCGCCGTAGCGCATGTTCTGGGTTTTTTCGAAGTTCAGGTTGATGGTGCGCGGGAAGTCGTCATTGTTTTCACCGACTTTCTTGCCGAAGTAGTTGGCAATGGCGCTGTCGTAGGCTGCGGTGTGTTCGAACGCCTTGATGGCCAGGTCGAAACGCAGGGTGTCGGACAGGGCGCCATCGTTGGCATCCATGTCGTCGAGCACGCGCTGGTAATCACCGGCAGCGGTGACGATGCCCACGTGGGCATTGTTCTTGGCCGCAGAGCGCACCATGGTCGGGCCACCGATATCGATGTTCTCGATGGCATCGATCAGGGAGCAATCCGGGTTGGCCACGGTGGCTTCGAATGGGTACAGGTTGACCACCACCAGATCAATGCGGCTGATGCCGTTGTCGGCCATGACCTGTTCGTCCTGGCCACGACGGCCGAGGATGCCGCCGTGCACTTTCGGATGCAGGGTTTTCACCCGACCATCCATCATTTCCGGGAAACCGGTGTAGTCAGAGACTTCGCGCACCGCGATGCCGGCCTCCTGCAGTTTCTTGAAGGTACCGCCAGTGGACAGCAGCTCCACGCCCTTGTCGGCCAGGGCCTGGGCAAATTCGACGATACCAGTCTTGTCGGAAACACTGATCAGTGCACGTTCAACGGCTTTGCTCATAAGTCACCTTTGGTGACGCTTGCACGCGGCACGCGATATGCTGGCACGCTAGGCGTGGTAGCGGTTTTGCGTGTTGCATGAAGCGTGTTGCATGTTGCGAGAAATCGGGTTGTCCAGAAACAAAAAAAGGGCAGTAGTGCCTACTGCCCTGATTTATAGCAGCCTGTTTTTACAACAGGCCGTACTGCTTGAGTTTCTTGCGCAGGGTACCGCGGTTCAGGCCCAGCAGCTCGGCGGCTTTGGTCTGGTTACCACGGGTGTACTCGAGCACTTTCTCAAGCAGGGGGATTTCCATCTCAGCCAGTACCATCGGGTAGAGCTCGCTCACGGCTTCGCCGTCCAGCTGGTTGAAATAATCGTTTAACGAACGTCGCACACAATTGCGCAAGGTATCGTGGGTTTCACTGCGCGCAATAGTAAGATGCGGCTGCTTTCGTGCTTCAGCGGTGTTCATTTCAGTAAGTGTCCGTGCAGCGGCTGTGTTAACTGAAGAAAGGGTCATGCGGCCAGGGCTCCGTTTTTCTTCCGGGCAGACACCTCGCCATAACGACCGAAACGAACCCGGTCGGTAGTGGCGCTGATCTGTTGGAAAAACTGCTCGATTGCCACGCATTGGTCGGTGGCATTTTCCAGTGTGTTAAACCCGCGCCGGAAGTCTTCCCCATCGGGCAGGTTCTGTGTGTACCAGCCCAAGTGCTTGCGTGCGATACGCACCCCCATGAACTCACCATAAAAATGATGCAGTTCGGACAGGTGCTGCTGCACGCAGTCATGGACTTCCGTTACTAACGGCGCTGCGGGCAGCGAGCCGTGCTCGAGGTAATACAGGGTGTCCCGGAAGATCCACGGGTTACCCTGAGCAGCGCGGCCGATCATGATACCACCGGCGCCGGTGGATTCCAGTACCCGTTTAGCTTTTTCCGGGCTATCCACGTCTCCATTAGCCATTACCGGAATATTAACCGCGTCCACCACCTGTTTGATGGTGGTGTATTCGGCCTCTCCGTTGAACTTGTCGGCGCGGGTGCGCCCGTGGATGGCGAGGGCCTGGATACCGGCGGCTTCGGCAATGCGGGCAATGGCGAGGGCATTGCGCTGATCGCGGTCGGGACCGGTACGGATTTTCAGGGTGACGGGGACGTCCACCGCATTGACCACCGCATCCAGGATGCGGCTGACCAGATCCGGGTCGGCCAGCAGGGCGGAGCCTGCGGCGCGCTTGCACACTTTTTTCGCCGGGCAGCCCATATTGATATCAATGATCTGGGCGCCGTGGTCCACGTTGGCGCGGGCCGCGTCTGCCAGCATGGTCGGCTCGCCGCCGGCAATCTGGACAGAGATGGGGCCCGGTTCGCCGCGGTGATCCAACCGTTGGCGAGACTTTCGAGAGTTCCACAGACGGGTGTCCGAGGTCACCATTTCCGACACCAGCAGGCCGGCTCCCAGGTCCCTGCACAAACGCCGGAAAGGGCGATCCGTGACGCCGGCCATGGGGGCCAGAATCAGGGAATTGGGCAGGTTATAGGGTCCGATCTGCATGGCGCCGGGCTTGGGGTGTCTAAAAGGGGAGACAATGATAGAGATCGACGGCCCGGGATGAAAGGGCAGCCTGCCATGAGCTGACGGGCTGCCGATGGATTGCTGTTGTGCGGCTGGATGCGGTTAGCGCTGACTGATCTGGTCGCGGGGCTGCGGGGCCGGAAGCAGGCGCAGGTTGTAGTTCACCGCCTTGTCACCCGGGTCCACGATTTCCAGAGAAATATGCAGCGGGGTGCGCGTGGGCATGGTTTCCATGCCGAGCAGATCCCCTTGCAGGTATTCCTGTGGGGTGAAGCGCCGGCTGGCAACGGGGCCGCCATTGAGAGCGCTGAAGCTCAGTTCCAGTTCCGGGAAGGGCTGGGGGTACTTGGCTTCATTGAACAGGATGGCGTCCACAATCAGGGCGTTGGCGTAATCCGGATGGCTGCGTACCACCAGGTTGGCGCCGCGCAGCTGGGTGATGTCTGAGCGGCTGGGCAATTGGCAGCCAAGTACATCACAGGCTTGCTGGTACATTGGGCGCCATTGCGGGCTACGGGCCAGGTCATCGAAGTTGAAGAAGGCGTATTGGCCGATCAGCACAACCAGAGCGATGACTGACAGAGACGTCCACTTGGCCAGGCCGCCCCAGTCCCGGCGCTGGCGGAAATGGTTGTCACGTTCGCGCACGGGCTTGCCGATGGGAACGGGTTCCTCGTAAAGATCGTCGCCAAACAGGTCCAGCCCACCGAACAGGCTGTCATCGTCGTCTTCGGGCTCTGCCGGTCGGGTTTGTTTCGGTGGTGGTGGGGCTGTTTTGCGCGCAGCTGGCTGCTCAGGGGCAGGGTTGTTGACGGGAGCGGACGTGGTTGTTTCGCCCGGGCTGGTCTCGGCGGGTTCATCGTCTTCCAGTTCCTGCAGCAAGGCCTCGGCCCAGGACTCGTCGGCATTTTCATGGTGGCTGGCCCGGCCGGCGCCATGCATGTCAGCGAAGTCTTCGCCTAATCCGCCGGCGGGGTCGTCCACATCCAGGTTCATGAACGAGTCGCTTAACTCCATGCCCTGAATGCTCAGGCCATCAGCGTCGGTGCCGTCATCGTCGCCAAATTTCTGCTCGTCCCCGGAA
>NZ_LWFX01000068.1:0-521 GCF_001635175.1 Alcanivorax sp. HI0083
CTGGCATCCACGCGCCTGCAGCGCCCTTCCCTTCATGCCTTCCCCTCACAGCCCCGTGTGCCGAAGCCCCGTTCCCTGTTGACATCAAGGAAAGCAAATTCAGGCGACTGATACCAGCCCCTCCTGTCAGTCACAGGCCGGGGTAACGCAATGTGCCCCCCCCATACACACCGGCTCTATTCTGGGTAATACTGAAGACACTTTTTTCAGGGAGTGATGCTTATGAACCGCCTAACAAAAGTACTGGCTGGCACAGCCATTCTCAGTGTGGCCCCGTTGGCCAACGCGGGCTTCTATGTTGGCGCAGGGATTTATAATTCCGGCACCGACGAAAAAATCGATAATGTCGAGTTTGATGACGACGATACCTCCGGCGGCCTGTTTCTGGGCTGGCGCCCCATCGAACTGGTGGGCGCAGAAGTGGGTTATTACGACTTCGGTGAACTGGAAGGCGACAACGGCACCAAGATCGAAGGTGGCGCAGTCACCTTTGCCGGCCTGCTCAGCTTTGAGCTTGGCCC
>NZ_LWFX01000069.1:0-885 GCF_001635175.1 Alcanivorax sp. HI0083
TGATCTGAATGCCGGTTATCAGCTGGCTGCCCACGCGGAAGGCAAGTGTGGTGAAGGTAAATGTGGCGAAGACAAGAAAGGCGAAGGCAGCTGTGGTGAAAAAGGCGCCGAAGGTAAATGTGGTGAAGACAAGAAGGGCGAAGGCAAGTGTGGTGAAGGCAAATGCGGCGGTGACGCATAAGGACGCCTGACCATGAAAACTGAGACACCAGTGTCCGGAGTGGGCCTGGGTCTTCGGCGGGCCCTTATGGGCCCGCTTTCACAGGCCCATGATTCCGCGCCTGACAGTATCCCTTTCGATTTTATGGAAGTGGCGCCAGAGAACTGGATTCCCATGGGCGGCCGTCTGGGTAAAGAGTTTCGGGCCTTTACCGAGCGCTATCCTTTTGTGACTCACGGGCTGAGTCTGTCACTGGGTGGGCCAGAACCGCTGGACTTCGAATTATTAAAATCGGTGAAGTCGTTCCTCAAGGAACACAACATTCGCCGGTACACAGAACACCTGAGCTACTGTAGCGATCACGGTCACCTGTATGACCTAATGCCGATTCCCTTCACCGAAGAGGCGGTGCATTACGTGGCGGATCGTATTCGTCAGGTGCAGGACTTTCTGGAACAACCCATCGGTATTGAACACGTTAGCTACTATGCTCGGTTGGGGAATGCGGCGCCCGATTCACAGATGTCGGAAATCGACTTTGTGAATGCGGTATTGCAGGAAGCTGACTGCGAACTGCTGCTGGATGTGAATAATGCCTATGTGAACGGTATTAATCATGGCTATGACCCCTACGATTTTATTTCCGCCTTGCCCGGTGATCGCATTTGCTATTTGCACATCGCAGGCCATTTTGATGAAGCGGAAGATCTGAAAGTGGATACCCA
>NZ_LWFX01000070.1:0-1110 GCF_001635175.1 Alcanivorax sp. HI0083
ATGGCGGTATCCGGGTCTTTCAGGCCGTTACCGGTCAGGGTGCAGACAATGGTAGAGCCTTCCGGAATCTTGCCGGCCTTGATGTCACGCATGGCGCCACCGATGGAGGCCGCAGAGGCGGGCTCACAGAAAATCCCTTCTTTCTCAGCCAACAATTTCTGCGCCGTCAGGATTTCATGATCGCTAAGCTGGTCGAACCAGCCTTTGGATTCTTCCTGCAGTTGCCACGCCTTGTCCCAGGACTGCGGGTTACCGATACGAATAGCCGTTGCCACGGTTTCCGGATCGCTCACTCGCTCGCCACGCATGAACGGCGCCGCGCCTTCAGCCTGGTAGCCCACCATTTTCGGGGCCGCGTTGACGATGCCAGACTTGTGGTATTCGCTGTAACCCATCCAGTGCGCGGTGATATTACCGGCATTGCCCACGGGCAGGCAGTGATAATCCGGGGCGCGGCCCAGCTCTTCAACGATTTCGAAGGCAGCAGACTTCTGCCCCTGCAAACGGTACGGGTTAACCGAGTTCACGATGGTCACTGGCGCCTTCTCGGCCACCTGTTTCACCAGTTCCATGCCCTGGTCGAAGTTGCCACGGATCTGCATGATCACCGCACCGTACATCATTGCCTGGGCCAGTTTACCCATGGCAATTTTGCCTTCCGGAATCAGTACAAACGCGGTGATGCCCGCACGAGCGGCATAGGCAGCAGCGGCCGCAGACGTGTTACCGGTGGAGGCACAGATGATGGCATTGCTGCCCTCTTCTACGGCCTTGGTCACCGCCATGGTCATGCCCCGGTCCTTGAACGAGCCGGTGGGATTCAGGCCTTCGTATTTGACGTAGATATCCACGTCCTTGCCCAACAGCTTGGGGATATTCTTCAAGCGAATCAGCGGGGTATTCCCCTCGCCCAGGCTGATGATCGGCGTGTCATCATTCACCGGCAGGTGGTCACGGTAACGGTTGATCAGGCCGGTGTAACGGTCACGAAAAGGCATGGTTTTGGTCTCTGCTGCTAGTGTAAAGCCTCTAAGCCAGGCTCTGCGGTTCTTGAATGTGGTCACTTTAAACGGCGCGCCAGAAGCCAGATGCATGAAGCCGGACGCTCAA
>NZ_LWFX01000071.1:0-475 GCF_001635175.1 Alcanivorax sp. HI0083
GGTCCGGATCATCCAGTGGCCCCGGATCGCCCAGCGCACCCAACAAAATGGCATCAAAGGCGCGTAACTGGTCCACGCCATCATCCGGCATCATCTGCCCGTGTTGCTGGTGCCAAGCGTGGGACGGCCAGGGGAAAGAGTGACAGGACAGCGGCAACTGAAAGCGGTCAATCAGCAGTGTTAGTGCTTGTTCGGCCACGGCCATGACTTCAGGGCCGATGCCGTCGCCGGGGAGCAGGGCGATGTTTAGCCGTTTCGTCATCCTTAACTCCGAGTTGCGAGTTTAAAGTTGAAAGTTAAAACGCGGAGAACGGTAATTGTGTTCTCGGCCTGTTGAGCTTCGCGCGGTTTGGGCTGTGTACGCGGGCACTGATGTTTCGCGTGCTTAATACTCTGTCGCGCCTTTCAACTTTTAACTTTCAACTCGTTCCTGCTCTTAACTTCCCATGCACAGGTATTTGGTTTCCAGGTACTC
>NZ_LWFX01000072.1:0-632 GCF_001635175.1 Alcanivorax sp. HI0083
CGCGCATTCACCGCTAACCATCAAGGTACAGCTGGCCAGTTACCTGAACCGGGGCGGCATTGTCATGCAACTCAGTGACAGCGAGATACAGGTGGGCCGCCACCATCGCTGGGCCGAACCGCTGGCCACGCAATTACAACGCTCCCTGGAAACCCGCATGCCCAGCGGAGACAACAAGACGCTCACCGTGGAGCTGACCCGCTTTCAGGGCCTGCAAGGCAAAGACAGGGATTCCGCCGTCATCACCGGCCGCTGGGCACTGACTGGAAACAACGGAGAGATCGCCCAGGGGCGCATTCAGTGGGAAGCCGCGCTGGACAACGGCGGCTATGCGAATCTGGTAAGAACGCTGGATCAGGGTTGGCAGGCAGTGGCGGCAGAAATTGCCACCGCCATGGATTGAATCGTGGGAGCGAGCCTGGAGCCCACAACCAACCCCTCGAAGGGGCCTGCTTTGTAGGTCGACTTAGGGCGTAGCCGTAAGCCGACATCCCGCTGAACCGTAGCGGTAACGCTTTATGTCAGATTACGCCTTCAGGCTAATCAGACCTACAGGGAGGCGGTATCGCATCGCACGCGCCCAAACAACTCGCTTACGGCACGCTCTTATCTGGCAACGGCAGGGCAGGCAG
>NZ_LWFX01000073.1:0-439 GCF_001635175.1 Alcanivorax sp. HI0083
GAGTCCGTTATGAACACACTCGCCAGTGGACTGGCCAAGCTGCAGCTGTGCCGTTCCCGGTTCGATATGCACATCCGAAGTATCCCGAAGCAAGGCTCCGCGCAGCATGCCAAGCCCCGGCACGATATAGCCCCCCAGAAAAACACCGCGCGCATCCACGGCATCGATAGTCAAGGCGCTGCCGCAATCGATAATGATCGATGCCCCGTAACGTTGAACCCCCTCAATCATTGCCACCCAGCGGTCAACGCCAAGCTTTCTCGGATCCGGATAACAACTTTGCACACCAAAATCGGATGCGCAGGAATAATAAAACCGGGGCTGACAACCTGTGCGACTCGCAAGACAAGAGGCAATAACCGCATCCGCCTCCGGCCCGGCGACTGACGCGATCCATATTTCATCAGGCGACCGCCCAGCCCCCGCCAACATGACATCC
>NZ_LWFX01000074.1:0-743 GCF_001635175.1 Alcanivorax sp. HI0083
AAATCGGGGGTGTGGGAAACCATGCTTGCATGGTGAAGAGGCGGGCACGGCCGGCATTCGCTATGCAAGCATAGCTTCCCACAAAAACAGAGTGTGCTATCCGGCTTGTTGGCTCTGTGAACTCTGTGGTGAAAGACTTTTACAGCCTAAGGCAGTTGTGCCAAGGCGTCCATGAGCACTTGTGGTGTCGTCTCCGGTTTGTGCATGTTTTCGCTGAGGTGGCGGCGGAAACGACGGGCACCGGGTTGGCCCTGAAACAGGTTAAGGATATGTCGCAGCGAGTGTTTGGGCGCGTGGCCCAGGGCGTAACGGCGTTCCACATAGGGGAGGAACTGCTCGGCAACCGCCTTGCGGCTGGGAATGGCGTGGTCGTCGCCAAACACCACCCGGTCTGCCTCGGCCAGGAAGTAGGGGTTCTGGTAGGCCTCGCGACCGATCATGACGCCATCCACTTCCCCCATGTGTTCGTGCACCTGATCCAGGGTCTTAACGCCGCCGTTAAGGATGATTTCGATGTGCGGAAAGGCCTGTTTGATGGCATAGGCGCGCTGATAGATCAGCGGCGGGATATCCCGATTTTCCTTGGGGGACAGGCCGGAAAGGATCGCCTTGCGGGCATGGATGGTCAGGCTGGTGCAGCCAGCGGCTTCCATGCGGCCCACAAACCGGTACAGGAAATCATAGTCATCCTGGTCATCGATGCCGATACGGGTTTTCACCGTCACCGGTACGCGGACCGCCGC
>NZ_LWFX01000075.1:0-1291 GCF_001635175.1 Alcanivorax sp. HI0083
AGGAAGCGCTGAAGGACCTGATCGCGCTGCAGGCGCGGCAAATCAGCATCGACAATATCCAGCGCATCGTGGCCGAGTATTACAAGATCAAGATCAACGACTTGCTATCGCCACGGCGGACTCGCTCGGTGGCGCGGCCCCGGCAGGTTGCCATGGCGCTGTCGAAAGAGCTGACTAGCCACAGCCTGCCGGAGATCGGTGAGAATTTTGGTGGCCGGGATCACACCACCGTATTGCATGCCTGTCGCAAGGTGCTGCAGCTGCGGGAATCCAATCCGGAAATCGAAGAAGACTATCAGAATCTGTTACGGACATTGACGTCCTAATCGGGGTGGCTCTGTGGCGAGCAAACCCAATAACCAGAACGGGAAAGCGCAATGAAATTCTCAATCAATAGAGAACAACTGCTCAAGCCGCTACAGCAGGTCGCCGCCGTGGTGGAAAAGCGACAGACCCTGCCGGTACTGTCCAATGTATTGCTGGAAGTGGGCGACGGCCAGCTTTCCATGACCGGGACAGACCTGGAGCTGGAGCTGGTGGCGCGCTTGCCGCTGGAAGGTGAGCAGGAGCCCGGTGAGACCACAGTGCCCGCCCGCAAGCTGGTGGATATTGCCAAGAGCCTGCCGGCGGAAGCCGATATCCGCTTTGAGGTGGATGGCGAACGCATGCTGGTTCGTTCCGGTCGCAGCCGCTTTACCCTGTCTATCCTGCCCGCCTCGGAATTTCCCAACCAGGAAGAAGATGCTGCAGGCAGCAGCCTGGAAATGAAGCCGGATGTGCTGCGTGGCCTGATCGATCGCACTGCCTTTTCCATGGCGCAGCAGGATGTGCGTTATTACCTGAACGGCATGTTGTTCGAGCTGAAGCCGGGCCGTCTGCGTGCCGTGGCTACCGACGGCCACCGCCTGGCGCTGTGTGACGCCGAGCTGGACGCGCCGGTTGAAGAAGCCTCCGTGATCCTGCCCCGTAAAGGGGTGATGGAGTTGTCGCGCATTCTCGGCGACAGCGGAGAGGCGGCTCGCCTGACCATTGGCCGCAATCATGTGCGCATCGTGGTGGGGGCGATCACCTTTACCTCCAAGCTGGTGGATGGCAAGTTCCCGGAGTATGACCGGGTGATTCCCAAGGAAGGCTCGCGCAAAGTGGTTGCAGACCGCGAAACCCTGCGTCAGGCGCTGGCCCGGGTGGCCATTCTGTCCAACGAAAAGTACCGGGGTGTGCGGGTGCAGTTGTCCGAGGGCAGCTTGCGGATCGTGGCAAACAACCCGGAACAGGAAGAAGCGGAAGAGGA
>NZ_LWFX01000076.1:0-709 GCF_001635175.1 Alcanivorax sp. HI0083
CCTTCTACCGGCACTTCCCGGACATGAGCGCCCTGGGCCTGACGCTGCTGGATGAATCTTTCCGCACCCTGCGCCATATGATGCGCCAGGTCCGCCAGGAAGAACTGCCCAATGAGCGCATGCTGCGCGGATCCCTGGAGGTGTACTTCAACTATGTCCGCAACAACCGCGCCCACTTCCTGTTCGTCTCCAAGGAACTGGCCGGTGGCACCCCCACCATGCGCAACGCCATTCGCCGGGAAATCCGCATGTTCACCAACGAGCTGGCCATGGACATGGCACGCTTTCCGTTTCTGAATCATGTCAATGCGGAAGACCTGCAAATGATGGCCGGGCTGGTGGTCAACAACGTCACCGCCCTGACCCAGGAAATGCTCGAACTGGAAGAAATTGATGAGACCGGTCAGCGAGAAGTGCTAATGACCGCCGAGAAACAACTGCGTCTGATTTACTTCGGCGTGGGCATGTGGCGCTCGGACAAGAGCAGTTCCTGAACGCATTTCACACTTTGCGCCCTTGTGCCACGCGCCTGTGCTTAACTCACCAGACTCCCTGTCTATACGGCCAATAGCGACTCCCCTGCCCTGCTCTATACTCTTTTGCATTGCCACCGTTGCCTACGTTGCAACGCAATCAACGGGAAAGGATTGAGTAATGGGTGAGGTCAAATTCCGCGAGCTGCGTAATTCACCACCCATGGTGATCAACT
>NZ_LWFX01000077.1:0-21905 GCF_001635175.1 Alcanivorax sp. HI0083
ATCATCGATAAAGAACATGCCAGCGGTAGCACCGTATTCCGGTGTCATGTTGGCAATGGTAGCGCGATCGCCAACGGACAAGCTGTCGGCCCCTTCGCCGAAGAATTCCAGGTAGGCACCAACAACACGTTCTTTACGCAGGAATTCGGTCAATGCCAGCACCAGGTCGGTACCGGTGATACCCGGATGCAGCTTGCCGGTCATCTCCACACCAACGATATCCGGCAGACGCATCATGGACGGATTACCAAGCATGACGTTTTCGGCTTCCAGGCCGCCAACGCCTACAGAAATGACGCCAAGCGCATCCACCATGGGGGTGTGGCTGTCAGTGCCCACACAGGTATCCGGGAAGGCCACGCCATCGCGCACCTGTACCACCGGAGACATCTTTTCCAGGTTGATCTGGTGCATGATGCCGTTACCCGGGGGGATCACATCCACGTTATCGAAGGCGGTTTTAGTCCAGTTGATGAAATGGAACCGGTCCTCATTGCGGCGCTCTTCCACCGCGCGGTTCTTTTCGAACGCGCCCTCTTCAAAACCGGGGTGCTCCACGGCCAGGGAGTGGTCAACGATTAACTGGGTCGGCACCACCGGGTTCACCTGGGACGGATCACCGCCCTTCTCGGCGATGGCATCACGCAGGCCGGCCAAGTCTACCAGCGCGGTCTGGCCGAGAATGTCATGGCAGACAACGCGGGCCGGATACCAGGGAAAGTCCAGGTCGCGTTTGCGTTCGATGAGCTGCTTGAGCGCACCGGTCAAATCCTGAGGTGCACAACGGCGCACCAGCTGCTCTGCCAGAATTCGGGAAGTGTATGGAAGTTTTGCATAGGCCCCAGGCTGGATCGCATCGACCGCCGCGCGGGTGTCGAAATAGTCCAGCTCGGTGCCGGGTAGGGATTTGCGGTATTCGGTGTTCATAGCCTGGGGATCTCTTGTCTGGGTGAATCTTGGGATCTATATCTCCGTAGGAGGCTGCTTGCAGGCGAACCCTTCGCTTGCAAGCAAGCTCCTACAGTAAGAGCGAATCAACCCCGCTCAGCGATCGGCGTTACCGCCCGCAGTTCTTCACCGGTGTAATCCGCGCTCGGACGAATAATGCGGTTGTCTGCACGCTGTTCCATTACGTGGCCGGCCCAACCGGTCAGGCGGCTCATCACGAAAATCGGGGTGAACAGCTTGGTCGGAATGCCCATGAAGAAATAGGCAGACGCATGGAAGAAATCGGCGTTGCAGAACAGTTTCTTCTCGCGCCACATGACTTCTTCACAACGCACGGACACCGGATACAACACGGTATCGCCCACATCCTGGCCCAGCTTTTCGGCCCACTGTTTGATGATGGCGTTGCGCGGATCGGATTCGGTATAGATTGCATGGCCAAAGCCCATGATCTTCTCTTTACGCTCCAGCATGCCCATCATTTCTTTCTCGGCATGATCCGCATCGGTGAATTTTTCGATCATGTCCATGGCCGCTTCGTTGGCGCCACCATGCAGCGGGCCACGCAGGGTGCCGATAGCACCAGTGATGCAGCTGTGAATATCGGACAGTGTGGAAGCGCAAACACGGGCGGTAAACGTAGAGGCATTGAACTCATGCTCTGCATACAGAATCAGCGAAACGTTCATAACACGCTCATGCAGCTCGTTGGGCTTCTCGCCACGCAGCATGTGCAGGAAGTGCGCACCGATAGAGGCATCGCCAGTGTTTTCGTCAATACGCACACCATCGTGACTGAAGCGATACCAGTAACAGATGATGGACGGGAAACAGGCCAGCATGCGATCGACACAAGCTTCCTGGGTCGGGAAGACACCCATCGTGCTAGTGTCTTCCTGTTCCAGATTGCCCAGCATGGAACAACCGGTGCGGATCACGTCCATGGGGTGAGCCTCTTTCGGAATCTGCTCGAGAACGGTTTTCAGTTCTGTTGGCAGGCTTCGCAGACCTTGCAGCTTGGTCTTGTAGGCATCCAGTTCAGCCTGAGTCGGCAGCGCGCCCTTGAGAATCAGGTGCGCCACTTCTTCAAATTCACAGTTTTCCGCCAGATCCTTAACGTCGTAACCGCGGTAGGTCAGGCCTGAGCCAGAAACACCTACAGTGGAAAGTGCGGTTTTACCGGCTACCTGGCCACGCAGACCTGCGCCGCCGAGTTTTTTTGCTTCTGCCATGATCTATCTCCTTTTGAATCTTTTGTTCAACCGCCGTGGCGGAATCTTTTCTGTAGGAGCGGCGCTTGGGCCGCGAAGGGCTGGCAACGTTGGTCGCGGGTTCGCGGCTCAAGCGCCGCTCCTACAATGATCGTGTTCGCTTAACCCTTGCCCTTGGCGAAGAGTGCATCCAGTTTCTGCTCATAATCGTGGTAGTTCAGGAAATCATACAGCTCCATACGTGTCTGCATGATGTCTACCACGTCTTTCTGGTGGCCCTGTTCACGGATGCTCTGGTACACCTGCAGCGCCGCTTTGTTCATGGCACGGAAAGCGCTCAGTGGATACAGGACCATATCGGCGCCGGCCTCGGCCAGCTCTTCGCGGCTGAACAGCGGGGTGGCACCAAATTCGGTAATGTTTGCCAGTAATGGCGCATCGCCCAGGCCTTTCTTGAAGGCTTGATAATCTTCCAGGGTATGTACTGCTTCTGCGAAGATACCGTCAGCACCAGCGTCGATGCAGGCACGAGCACGCTCAATCGCTGCTTCCAGACCGTCTTTCTGGAAGGCATCGGTACGGGCGATGATGAAAAAATCGTCGTCAGTCTTGCCATCAACGGCCGCTTTTACCCGGTCGACCATTTCTTCCTGGGAGACGATTTCCTTGTTCGGGCGGTGGCCGCAGCGCTTCTGGGCAACCTGATCTTCCAGGTGTACCGCACCAGCGCCGGCCTTGATCATTTCCTTAACGGTGCGGGAAATGTTGAACGCCCCACCCCAGCCAGTATCAATATCCACCAGCAGCGGCGTTTCCACGGCACTGGAGATACGACGCACGTCTTCCAGCACATCGTTCATGCTGGTCATGCCCAGGTCCGGCATACCGTAACTGGCATTGGCCACACCGCCACCGGACAGGTAGATGGCACGGTAGNCAACCTGTTCCGCCATCATTGCCGCATAGGCGTTGATGGTTCCCATGATTTGCAGGGGCTTTTCTTCCGCGAGCGCTTTACGGAAGCGGCCGCCGGCGGTCAGGTTTGCTGACATGGCGTTCTCCTAGTTATCCGATTTCAGGTTTTCCGCCTTGTGAGCGGCATATTGGGTTTCGATGTTCTTGCGGGCACTACTGATATGGCGGCGCATCAACAGTTCCGCCATCTCGCCATCGCGAGCTTCAATGGCTTCCACGATACGGCGATGTTCGTTAAGGGCTTTCTGGGGACGATTGGCCACCGAGCTAAACTGATAACGGTACATGCGCACCAGATGGTAAAGCTCACCAATCAGCATCTGGCTGAGGGTCCCGTTGTGGCTGCCCTGGATAATGCGGTAATGGAAATCCAGGTCGCCCTCTCGCTGGAAATAGGCGGTGTCCTGTTGCAGATCCTGCTGCTGCTCATGCTGGGCCAGCACGTCATAGAGGCCGTTGACTTCCTCAGCGGACATTTGCTCAGCAGCCAACCGCGCCGCCATGCCTTCCAGCGCTTCGCGCACATGGTAGATTTCGATGAGGTCATCGAAGCTCAGGGAGGCAACACGAGTGCCCACATGGACAACACGCTCTAACAGCTTGCGGGATTCGAGGCGACGGATGGCTTCGCGGAGCGGGCCACGGCTGACACCGTAGCGCCCTGCCAGCTCGGTTTCGCTGACTTTGGAGCCGGGCGGAATCTCGCCACGCACAATATCGTCCTGCAAGCGGGCGAAAACCCGATCAGCCAGGGTACGTGCAGATTCCGGTGCAGTGACAGACATAAAAAAGCCCGATTGTTGACAATTTCAACGACCGGGCTGGACTTTACGCCCTAACAATAGGGACTTCAAGGGCAATTGTTGACAATGCCTGACTTAAACCATCAAGGCACCAGTGGATCGCAGCCACCGCCGGGGGCGCCGGCAAAGAACTGCACGGCGCCACGCCCAATGGAAAACAGGAAGGCTTGCTGATCATCGCTAAGCGTTTCACCTTCCGCAAGCGCCTCCCGCCATTCCTTCGACTGGATAACGGGGTAGAAATCATCAACCCAGGCAGCACGGACCTTGTTATCAAAACCGGTAGAATCATTGGGACCGCCTGTACGATACAGCGGATAACAAGCGTCATTCATGTCTACTCGCCCCAGAATAGTGACACCGAAGTTTGCGGCACCACTGTTTTCTGCCCCCGGCGCCAACAGCAAAGTGAGGTTAGCGCTTCTGTTTGAATTATCAGGATCTTCAAGGGTGCGACTCACAAAGCCCACATCCCACTGGTCGCAATTTCCAAGCGGCCCGGCAGTGACCAGACCATTATCCGGATTACCCGCATCACTAACCACCGCGACACAAAACTCCGTGGTATTGTCGACATCGCTTGCCACTCTAGGCATTTCCTCTTCAACAGGAACCAGAATTTCTGTTGGATAGTTTTCGCTTGCACTATCGCCTATTTCAAATTCCTCATTATCTATAGGACGGCATGTAGACCCGGCCTCATCAATATCCTCTTGTAAACATGCCCGCATCAAACGAACAGTGAAGGGACCAGCCGCCGACAGATCATTAATATATGCTTGATCAGGAACGACTTGGGGCACGGTAAGCACTTCCGAAGTGAGAGGCAATTCAACGTCATCGCCGCCCAGCAAGCGGCCTGTCGCCTCACCTTTTTCGGCTTCCTGTAAATCCGGGCTTAATGAGGGATAATCGCGCTGTATATCATTTTTGGTGTCATCTTCAGCCCGGTCGGGCAGAAAAGCACTATAAATTCGCTTATTGAGAAAGCGTCCTTTGAAACTAATCTGTACATCTGCCCCGGCCTCGACCGAGAGAACCTCACCATCCAGTTGCAGTGTTTCATCGACAGTCGCATTTTGCGAAAACGCCACAAGGGTGGTGAGTGTTTCCAGGTCTTCACCCTCACCCTGCGTCTTCACAGCCTTACCCAAGCCCAAAACGCGGCCGTTGGGTAGTATCAAAGGAGGCTCAGCAGTGACTTCCTGCCCATCTACAATGGTCCCATCAGGGAAGCGCAAGTCTATACCCACAATAGAGTCCGGAAGCTGATCACAAAACAGCAGCGAAATTTGGCTTCGGCAGGTATCAAAGCGGTAATTTCCGGCGAAAGAATAACGGTCGGCCTCTAGCACATTTGCCAAGGGAATAGCCGAGCTTGGATTAAGCTGCGCGACACCGCCCGCTACCGCGTCATTCACCTCTGCGAAATAACCGTTACCCTCAGCACCATTCCCCCAAGCTGCCAGAAAATCATTATAATCTTCCAGCTCAAAGGTTTCCTGAAGCGCTGTATCAGTCGACACGTTGCTGTCGCCAACCGCCTGCTCCACTAAAGCTTCAGCCACGTCATGGGCCTCATTCGGAATATTTACAAAAGCCTCATTGGCGGAATCTGTATCCAGCCCTTGAATGAACGCAGCCACATTTCTCACCTGCGCTGACACCGTGGCTGCTTCCCTTCTAGGTGAAATCACCAAATCAGAAACCGTCACTGTATAACTTTCCGCCAAGGCGTCGGCAGGGAACACAAGCTCACCCAAAGAAATATAGTGGCCTTCAAATAACGCATCGCCGACCAAAAACTCTACTCCACTGGTGCCGGCAGGACATAAAGCGTTAAAAGCAGGAATAGTCACTTGCGCACCAGTACTGCTGACGGATTGCTCTTCATCTTGATTGGTGAAATAGACGACATTGCTCCCCGTACAGCTATACCCAAGGTTATGCACCCGCGGCCCAACCAGCTCGACCAGCACCTCACCACGGGTATTAGGCTGACAACCAGCACCGGCCGGGCAACCTGGAATAGTTGCATCAGAGAAATCTTCGCCGCCATTGCAACCGGCCAAACCCATCGATAGTGCTGCCAGAATTAAAATAAATCGCATACGTTATACCTGTGAGCTCGCGATATGGTTGTTAGGCCTGCTATGGTGCAGACAGAACCAGTTCGCCTTCAATTACCTGTTTCAAGCCATCAGAAGCTGGCCGAGCGTCCAAATAAGGAAGAAAAACAATGAGATAGTGTTGACCCTGTTCACGCTCCAAGGTTCCCTGCAGGTACCCGTAACGATACCATGTTTCCGGGTATTTCCTGCTAAACGGCTGATCAATCATCATGACCGGCACGCCTTTTGAATTCAGCCATAACAACTCTGCACCCAAATACCCTTTCTTTCTGATAAAGGATACCAGGGAAACCTCCGACACCTCGTCGGCCGGAGCGAAGGCCACTGCCCGCCATGGCGAATCGCCTTTCAAAACCAGACTTTCACGATCAAACGTCACGACACTCTCTGCGCCTGGCTCCAGAGGCTTGGCCGTCTCAATAAGATGCATACAGCAATCTGCCCGTAATGCTCTGTAGGTCTCCAAAAACGCGTCCTCGGCAACCTCTTCATAAGGAGCAGGAGCGTCCTGAGCGGCTTTACGCTCTGCTTTCATATCCAAAGGACGACTGACTAACTGACCCATTTCATCCACATAGGTAATGAAACGCTCATTCTCTCTTGCCGCCAATTCCTCATCGACTTCTTCACTGGGGCGGTAATCATCAACATCGCTCTGCGAAAACGCTTCGGAGGTCGGGTCGACTTTTGAGGTTACAGCTGCGCTCTGCTGGTAGGCCTCTCGTCCACCATTTTTTGGCGCGGCCTTTGTCTCCGCGCGCCGCATTGTTACCAGATTTCCTTGGGCGTCAGTGTATACGTAAAACCCTTCGCTATTGCTCCTCGTGTTACCAGATTGATTCTGGCAAGCACTCAGCAAAAGCAGCAGAGATAACAGGGCTAATCGTTGCATAGAGTTGCCGGTGGTTATCAGGCTCATCGCCTGCAAACCTCCGCTATAAACATTTCTTACAGCAGATTTTTTGCAAACGAACATTTCTTGCCTACAAACTAGAATTTGGTTCGGAACGCCAAGCCGACGATAGTCACCGTCGCTTCAGTCTTGATGTCCAAACCTGCATACGGGTTGTACACAACATTGTCGATCCCTGTGCAGTTGGCAGCACAACTCGTGTTAGCAGGGATTTCATCTTTGCTGCGCAGCTGGCCGATACCAAGATCGATATCTGTATCTTTATCCCATTTATAACCCAGGCCCAAGCTGTAATAACGTGCTTCATTAATCGGCACCATGGGGCTTCTTCTATCTTCAGGAATTGCTGACGCTCGGGGCTCATAACCTGCCCTTAACTGAATTCGACCGGTCAAATCATATGCTGCACCAAACGCCAGGTTCCACGTGGACTGGAAATTCAGTGGGTAACTTAACTGTGTAGACGTGGAGCCAGGCGAAAACAGTCGTGCCAGACTCAGCACCGCAGAACTACGGTCGAAGACGATATTGAATGCGTCCCACTCTTTGTAGTCCGCCCAAACCGCATCGACATTAAGTTGCAGTCGTTCGGTGGGCTTGAATTTGATACCTGTCTGAAAAGTAGCTGGCATGGTTAAATCCATGCTTACCTTGCCCACTTCCTCTTCAGGAACGTAGGAGGGAATACCCAATACAGCCAAGGCAATGGCACCGGTTGCCGAGCCACCAATACCATTAATGGTGGAGCGCGCGGCGTTGGAATAGGAAATTTTGTAATCCCCTTTCATGTGCGTTTTAGCCTCTGAACGCCACACGGCTCCCCATGCAAAGCGATCATTCGGCTCCCACAACACCCCCAGGTTATAGGACGGACTGAAACGCTGGTCCATGGAGACATCCAGCGAGGCAAGGTTTTTAAACGGCCCAAGGCCTTCCTCAGGGCGACAAATACCAAAAAGGATCAGGTCGAGCGCAATATTTGACTCCCCCTGGAAGGGAGCACAGATACTTTCATCAAGAGTTCGTGCAAACCCCAGCAGTTCGTTAGGCGCTCGGAAATCCTGCTCCAGAGCGATCGCCTGAAAGCTCATGCCGATGGAAGCACCCAGCATAAGCTCATCGTTAACCCGATAGCCCACAGAAGGCGACAGATAGGTGATGCGCTCCAGCGCCATACGCTCACCCATATAGTTACCCACATCATCTTCATCCCGGTAGAACCCAGCTGCCAGCGGCAAATAGGTTGCGGTACCAAAGGTGAATTTAGAGCCAGCTGGTCGAATAGAAAATGAAGGAAGCGGCCCGGCAATAAGCGGCCCAGGCGGCAGATCTACCGTATCATTAATAAACGGCACATACAGAGAAATGCCTTCCACCGTACTGGTTGCAGATTTGAACTCGCGACAGTAATCCACGCCATCATCGGGAGCATCGCTACAGACGATGGGGTCGTCCGAAAACCCAAAAACGTTATATCCTGGCGGCGCTGAAAACTCTGACTCCAGCTGAAAATCCGCACCCACGAACTGCAACTCCACACGGCGACCATCCAGCTTCGCCAAGCCAGCCGGATTGAAGTGAATGGCCATAATCCCGGGAGGATCAGCGGTAACCGCATGCCCCATACTCATTGCTCTCACATCAAGAGCGATGTTGTTAGCAAGCTGGGCATGAGTCAGCCCCACCGCCAAACTGGCAATCAGGCCAAGCAGTTTCACGCCAAGCTGCTTATTGTTCTTTTTCATGGCATACCCCTTCCGACTGCTTGTAACGGCTTAAGCACCTGGCTTCAGGCCTGAGAAATCGATCGGCATAGAAATGCCAAGCAGCACATCTGGGGAGTCTTCGGTTAAACCAAAGCCAAAACTCAAGTTCACAATGCGGTTGCTGGAAGTACGCAAGCCCAGTGACGTATTCACGACACTGGATGTGGAATCTTCTGACTGAGCGGAATAACTTTCGAAAATAAAATTGGTATCGAAATTATACGATTGCTGATAACTCGCGCTCAGGGACACCTCATATGAAAGCGCATACGCAAAGCCCATGGAGAAATTCAGGCTATCGCCCGGCTGCACTTCGCGCAGAATCTGGTTTCCTCGCAGCTGATTCAACCCGGTGGCGTCAAACGCGTAGGTGTACCCTACAGAGCCGAAAAGCACGACTGGATCAATAACTTTACTCGCGCTGACGCCAGCACCCAAAGAGTAATACCCCGAGCCACTCGACACCTCTTCACGCGTATTAATGTCGTAGGGGCTATCCCCTGTTGGCGTACTCAACGTGGTATACAAAGTGGTATTCATTGCGCCTGGTTTTACCGGAAAGGGCTGATAACGCAAGCTGAATGAAACATCGCCCAGCGCCGCTTGAGAGACATCTTTCTGGGTATCGTATTTATAGGAGACAGGCAGGCGCGTGTTAAACGTCAGGTTATTCCAGATACCGTAATCAAGGGAAAGAGACGACGAAAAAGCGTGCTGTGCATCCTGCTCGACCCGGAACCGGCTAATGCTGCCTGAATTTTCATCAATCGCGATATCAATACGATCATCACGATAATAATTGTAATTGGCAGAGAAATTGAGCGACATCTGGCCACTTGGCAAAAGCGAGTATTGTTTTTCCGCTGCCTGGAACACCTCTTCCAGGTTTTTTTCCTGCGTGACATCATCTTCTTGGGTCTGCAAGGCATCACGTGCTTCTTCCACGCTATCTGCCGCCCAGGCAACATGCTGCAACAACATGAAAGCAGCAGTTGCTGCAACCTTCCCAGACATCATTTTCATGCAAGCCTTCCTTTGTTCTGGTTGTTATTAGCCACTGCAGGCTTTATTTGTGGAAGTAGGTTCGCGTCGGCACGTTAATTACGCGTTTGCTACCGTCGTCTTCTGTGATCTGCACTCTCTCGAGAGTACTGGCCTTGTCTGCCCAGTTTTCTATTGGCGCAGTAAACACTGGAAACACTTCGAATGCCCAACGGTTAATGGTTCGTTCATCCATCAGGCGCAGATCATAATCCGTTAACTGGAGCCCATCCTGAGGCTCAAAACCGTTCGGGAACACGATAAAGAGTACGTTTTGATCCCAGACTTCCTGAAACTTTGTCTCACTGAAACTGATATTCCCCAAAGCAGGATCGGCAACATAGACATGGCCATTCTGATACTTCTTAAGCACAACGAAATGCTTAAACCCACCATAAGCGATCGGAACAATAGCGGGGTGATCCAGCGTCTTAATATCTGACATTTCGGCTCTAAACCCCCCACTAGGGTGGCCCAGTGCTGTCGCCAGACGCTTCATATCAAGAAGGGAAAATCCTCGGCGCTCGACAATCTTATCCGTTTCACCAAATCGCAACAGCCCTTCCATGATCTGGCGCTCCTGGAACTGGCGTCCAAGATACTGATTAAGCACCGTCGTAAGGGCTGCAGAGCCACAGGAATAGTCATACGCCTGGCGCGTAACATTGTGATAACGGAACTCAGATACCGGTTTAACCACGATATCCCGTTCACGTAATGGCACTGGTGTCGTCGGGTGTTCGTAGTAGACCTCCCCTTTCTTGGGGGGTTCGATCACAACAGACTCATTGGCTGCAAAAAATATCAGCGCCACACCCAGCATGGAAGTCAGCATCTATGGCATCCAGCATTATTGTTATTGTTTGTGTCCAATATGGTCAGACATGTTAACCACGTCACCCAGCACAGGCAACCATGTTAATTCGCCGAAGAAGCAAAGACGCGAGCTTAGCGGTCATTCCAAGTGCTCGCCACCATCGCAACTTATAAAATCAATGGGTTACAACCCGCTCAGGGACATAAAGACTGCGACCACACACCCTTCCCCATTGGCAACTCACATTAGGCTACACGGAAAGGTCATACCCATAACGCTCAGCAGTCGCTTTGAATTGTGGCAATACAGGCTCCAGCCATGGAGCGTAATGCCTCCAGCGGCCAACTGAATCGGTGTAAATTTTCTGGGTCACCCCGCCATAGCTGGGCGTGGCCAAGGTTTTCCTTTGTTTCGCATGCAGGTCAAAATCCAGAACGGCGTCATCCCACGGTAGACCGAGGAAAGACAGTATCTTTTTTGCCTCTGCACCCAAGTCCGCCACCACATCCTCATAGCGAATTGTGTGCATACGCTCGGACAAGGCAAAGACATCCTCATATTGCCAAAGCAAGCTCATAACATTTCTGTAAAATGTCGCCGCCACCTCCAGATCCACAAAATTGGCCATGGACTCATTCATCTGAAAGGACTGCATGTAACCACTAAGCACACTGTCGCAAGGGTGGCGTACGGCAACAATAAATTTGGCCTTCGGAAACAAGCGAAGAATCAAGCCGATTTCCACCGAGTTCAGCGGCATTTTATCGATCAGCAATTTCCGTTTGTCTCGCCGCAGCCGCTCGCTTACCACCTGAAAATAGGTGCTACGAAGCGCTTTAATCTGGCTTTCTGGTATATTGCTCATATAGCGGAAACCGGCAAGCCATTGCTCTTTCCAGCCCTGGGACGCCTTCATGGCGCCATCCTTTATGGCCGACGCATTTAGCCATGGGATCAACGCCTGCATCACTCTCGCTGTCGTTGGCGGCTCTTCCAGCGCCTGAATGCCTGCATGAGCGTCCAACACCTGTTCCAGCAATGTGGTTCCCGAGCGAGGAAAGCCAACCAGAAATACTGGCTCATTATCCGTAAAATAATGCTCCCATTGCGCGACCCACTCCTTGTCGTAAAGCGAGCGATACACCTCAATCCGCCTGCGCAGCGGATTCTCGGCAATATTTTGGGTCTTGGCCAGGATGCTGTTGGCACGCTTGAAGGCGGCAAACGCCTCCTCATAACGGCCCAATGCATCCAGTGCCTTGCCCACTACTTTCCAGGCACTGGCCACGTATTGATCCTCTGGCAAGGATTGTAGCACTGGCTCGATGCTCTCAATCACCGCTTGGCGGTCCTTGAGTTGCAGCAATACCGTCGCCCTGAGATACCAATGCCGTGAATTCCCTGACACCGCTTCCAGCTCAGCCTGGTGATCCAGCGCCTGCATCGCCTCCTCCGGTCTCAGCAAATGCTCAAGCGCTTCCGCTTTGGCCAGCCAAACCCAAGCCATGGAAGCCGACGACAATTTCTCGATCTTGTGAAGTGCCACCAAGGCATCCGACCAGCGCGCCGAAGCACGAAACAGCTTGTAACGCAGCTCCCAACCCTGCCATTCGCCGCTCCTGTGTTTTATCACACGGTCAACCAAGGGCTTAACCAAGCTGGCGCTATCCTTTGCGAGTGCCGCATCCACTATGGTGTGCAGGCAGCCATAATCCCAAACGCCTTTTCCCGCCAAGGCTGTTAGCACCTCAACGGCCCTCACAAGCTGCCCAGCCCGGCAGAGCTGTGCAACCTGCCCTCGCAACTGTTCTACCGTTATCCTTTTCTGCATTCAACGACGCCTATAGATCTGCCTTCCTCGAAACAAAAAAATACCCGGGCAAGCCCGGGTATTTTTCAACTCGCAACCGAAGTTGCAGCCGTTATTAGTGACCAGAGATGGCCACCGTAGTACCACCGAGATCAAGACCAGTCAGGTAGACATTACCCAGAGCCGCCGCAGAGCCATCACCCAAAGTCAGACGGGAGATGTCAACACCAACATCATTCGCGGTAGTGCTCACCGTAAGCTCCAGACCGGTTGAGGTCAGGTTGGCAGTAGTATTATCGGTGCCATCACCGAGTACCAAGTTATTAACGGAGATGTTTTCTGCCCCAATCCAGCCGGCATTGCTAGTACCGCCATACAGCTGAACATCATCCAAAGACACGTTTACGGTACCGCTCAGCTCAAGGAAGTTGGCGGTGCCAACAGCAGGTGTACCTGCATCAGGACCCAGCTGCATAATCAAATCTGAAGCAGCTAGTGTCAAAGTACCAACGCTCAACACCTCAGTGGAATTTGTAATATCACCAAGGCGAGAGTTGTCAGCGCTTGCACCAGCGGTCGCTGCGCTGGAACCCTGAACGCCAATCGACAAATTAGTCAGAGTGATGTCATTGGGGATACCAATAGCAACTTGAAGTACACCAGTGTTTGCGCCAGTGGCAGAACCGCCCGCATCGATATCGATCGTAACACCGTCCAAATCGACATTAAGACCAGCGATGGTCATGAAACCAGCACCGCCGTCAGCACCATCCAGGCCGTCTGTATCTTCAATCCACACGTCGGTTGTGATGCTACCGTCAATGGTCATGCTGATACCGTCCTGACCCGTCACGCTGGACAGGGCTTCATCCTGCATCGGCTCGAGAGCCAGGGCGCTCATCGGCGCGACGGCTACAGCGGCAGCCAGAGCAAGTTTCTTGAAATTCATATTGTTCTCCTCGTGTGCACAACGTTGTTGTAATGCTTATGTGCGCCCCAGTCTTCGCAGAGCACGTAGTTACGTTAACACAACAGTTACAAAAACAAATATGCCCGTTACAAAATGGTTTTGGCCACAAAGGCATACCTATCTATCTGTAATCATTGAATTTTATCTAATTTGGCACATCCGTAGCAGGTTCTCGCCCGATACGGTGTCGTGCCCTTTCCGTCTGAACTGTTACCCGCAGTAACAGGATTGGGCATCGTTGCGTTACAGGGTTAGACTAGCCAACCCATTTTACTCTGGCCGGCCATGACTTTCCGTTGCGTTTTTCAATCTGATGGCGAACTACGCTGGCTCGGCGAGCCAGATGCGGTGCTGCGCGCGCGCTCTCGGGCTGAGCTGCAGCAGTTACAGGCCAGTGTGGAGCAAGCGCTGGCGGGGGATTTTTGCTTCGCTGCTGGCATCCTGCCCTATGAGGCCGGTGCCGAATTGCAGGGATTAACGGCTGCGCACTACTCGGCATGGGTCTACCTGTATAAGGATGCGCCCGGCAGAAACGAACCGGGTGATTCCTGGGCAACAGAAACAAAGCCAGCCAGCTTTGCTCTGACATCCGCGTTTCAGCCCGAACAAACGCGGAATGACTATCTGGACAGCCTTGCCAGGATCCGTGATTACCTGCGCGCGGGAGACTGTTACCAGGTCAATCTTGCCCAACGTTTTTCAACCCGCTTCAGGGGCTCCACCCTGGAAGCCTGGCTGGCATTGCAACAGGCCCACCCTGCTCCGCACAGCTGCTTCTTCAAGAACGAGGATGGAAGCAGTGTATTCGGGGTCTCTCCGGAACGGTTTCTCTCCATCAGGAATCGGCAGGTAATTACGGAACCGATCAAGGGCTCCCGGCCACGAGGGCGCACCCCCAAAGAGGATGATTTTTTGGCCGACGAGTTGCAGGCCAACCCCAAGGATCAGGCCGAGAACCTGATGATTGTGGACTTGCTCCGCAATGATCTGGGCATCAGCTGTGAATCCGGCAGCATCCAGGCATCCCCGCTTTTCGAACTGCGCCGGTTCAGTAATGTGCAGCATCTGGTTAGCACCATCACTGGCACCCTGAAGGCTGATATCACTCCGCTTCAGGCCTTGTTGAGCGCCTTTCCGGGGGGATCGATTACTGGGGCACCCAAAAAACGAGCCATGGAAATCATCGCCGAGCTGGAGCCGGTACCCCGCGGGGCCTATTGCGGCAGCTTCTTCTGGATGGATGACCAAGGGAACCTGGACAGCAATATCCTGATTCGCACCCTGCAAACCCAAGGCGACAATCTCTATTGCCACGGCGGAGGAGGCATTGTTTTCGACTCGATACCCGAGGCGGAGTATGAAGAGAGCCGCTTCAAGGTTGCCAGGCTGATGGGCGCCCTGGAAGACAGGTTTATGTAGGGCCACATCGAGCAGCACGCCTCACCAACAGAAAAGCCGCACCCAAGTTTGGTCGCGGCTTTTCATTTCAAGGTTTCATAGACTCGCTTCGCGTTGTTGCATGAAGCGTGTTGCGTGCAGCGTGCCCTACAGCGGAATATCACGCTCGCTGGCTTTGATGATCTCTTTCTTCAGGTCGTCGTAGCTGTGCACTGCCGGAAACTGCGGAAACTCGGCGATCACGTTGTCTGGGGCATGGAACAGGATGCCCTGCTCGGCTTCACCCAGCATGGTGGTGTCGTTATAGGAATCACCGGCGGAAATGACCCGGTAGTTCAGGCTGTGGAACGCAATAACCGAGGCCCGCTTCGGGTCTTTCTGGCGCAGTTTGTAGTCGGTGATCCGGCCTTTCTCGTCCACTTCCAGGCGATGACAGAACAGGGTCGGCCATCCCAGCTTCTTCATCAGCGGCTTGGCGAACTCGTAGAACGTGTCGGAAAGAATGATCAGCTGGAAGTTCTCACGGGCCCACTCAACGAATTCCTTGGCTCCGTCCATCGGGTCCAGGGTATCGATGACCGCCTGAATGTCGGGCAGGCCGTAGCCATGCTCATCCAGGATTTTCAGGCGCATGCGCATGAGTTCGTCGTAGTCCGGAATATCCCGGGTGGTGGCACGCAGTTCATCGATGCCGGTTTTTTCAGCGAAGTTGATCCAGATTTCAGGGATCAGCACCCCTTCCAGGTCCAGGCACAACAATTCCACGGTGTTTCCCCTTTGGGTTGATAAGGCGCGCACAATGTAGCGGCGCCCCGGGGGCTTTGCAACGGTGACACGCCATGGAAGGGGATGTTTGCAGGCGAACGCGGTGCAAGGGGTTGCCTGTAGGAGCGTGCTAGCACGCGGACCTCGAGCGTTGGCGCGCCGGGCTTTTCGCGGGTAGGCACGCTCCCACAATGGGAATGGGTAACCTGATAATTAGCGGATGGGCAGGTCGATACCCTCAAACAAGGCCTCTCTTTCCTCCCGGTTCGGGGCCTTGATGGCGGCTTCTACCAGCTCCCGGCTCAGATGGGGGGCGAACGCCTCCAGAAAGTCATACATGAAGCCGCGCAGGAAGGTGCCTTTGCGAAAGCCAATGCGGGTGGTGCTGGATTCGAACAGGTGGCTGGCATCCAGCGCCACCAGGCCCTTGTCTTCCACTGCATCCACCGCCATGTGGGCGATGATTCCCACGCCCATGCCCAGGCGGACATAGGTTTTTATCACATCGGCATCTGCCGCGGTGAATACCACTTTCGGGTCCAGACCTTTGTCCACGAAGGCATCATCCAGTTTGCTGCGCCCGGTGAACCCGAATACATAGGTAACGATGGGGTATTCCGCCAGCGCTTCCAGCGTCAGCGGGTTTACGCCGGTGAGCGGATGCCCTTCCGGTACCACCACGGTCCGGTTCCAGCGGTAACAGGGCATCATGATCAGATCGGAAAACAGATCCAGAGCCTCGGTGGCAATAGCAAAATCCACACTGCCGTTGGCTGCCATCTCGGAGATCTGCATGGGCGTACCCTGGTGCATATGCAGCGACACATCCGGAAAAAGCCCGGTGAACTGGTGGATCACCGGCGGCAAGGCATAGCGCGCCTGGGTATGGGTGGTCGCAATACTGAGTTCGCCACGGGATTCATCCCGGAACTCCTGGGAGACGCGGCGAATGGATTCGGTTTGCTGCAGGATTTCACCGGCAATCTGCAGGATAGCCTGCCCGGCCGGGGTGATATGGGTAAGGTGCTTGCCGCTACGGGCAAAAACCTCCACCCCCAGCTCGTCTTCGAGCATGCGGATTTGTTTGCTGATGCCCGGCTGCGAGGTATAGAGCGCCGCTGCGGTGGCTGACACATTCAGGTCGTGGCGGGCCACTTCCCAGATGTAGCGTAGTTGCTGCAGTTTCATCCCTGCCTCCGCATTGAAACCGTAATCGGTTATAAGAATATAATCGATTATTCATTCAACGCATAGATCACCGCGCCTGGTGCTGCGCCGTGAATTCGGTGAAGTGACGGCACAAAGGAAAGTGCCCTTTCAGCGACAAGCCATTGTTACACCAAACATGCAACTTTGCTCAAACCGGTGTCGAGTCTTTCTTTTTATTGGAAATGCCATGGGGGACATGGCCGGCTGCCACATGCTCGGCTGCAGACTCACAATGACCCTGTTGATCATCGAAGAACACATCCGCCCCAAAGGCACGCAGGAACTCTCCTTTGGATAACCCGCCCAGAAACAGGCTTTCGTCCAGGCGAATGTCCCAGTCCCGCAGGGTACGCACCACTCGCTCGTGGGCAGGAGCCCCCCGTGCGGTCACCAGGGCGGTACGGATTGGACAATCCGCCACCGGGAAGCTGTTCTGCAACTGATGCAACGCCGCCAGAAACGGCTTGAAAGGGCCGCCATCCAACGGCTGCCTGGCGGACTGGCGCTCATTCTCGGTGAATGCCTCGAGGCCATCGTTCTGGAAAATCTGTTCCGACTCATCGGAAAACAACACCGCATCACCATCGAAAGCAATGCGCAAGATGCCATCCGGTCGCTGACACTGGCCCCCAGACAAGATCGTCGCCGCCGCATAGCCCGCCTCCAGCACCTGCTGCACATCCCCCGGGTCCGTGGATAAAAACAGGTGCGCGCCAAACGCTGATACATAGCGGTGTGGGCTCTCACCACTGGCAAACGCCGCACGTGTAATAGGCAGCCCATAATGGGCTATGGAGTTAAACACCCGCAGCCCGGTATCCGAGCTGTTGCGCGACAGAAGAATGACTTCGACTCGTCCTTTGCCCTGCTCAAGATCGTTAATCGCCAGAAGCTTCTGCACCAGCGGAAAAGCATCCCCCGGTTCCAGCAAATCATCCTCGTGCTGAACCTGGTAGTCCTGAAAGGCTTCCAGCCCCTCTTCCAGATAAACCCGGTGACTGTCGGAAAGATTGAACAAGGCCCGTGAGCTGATCGCGATGACTAACTTGCCATCGAAAGTTACCGGCATAATTCCCGTCTCGATCATGGTTGATGATGCTCAGTATCCAGCCCCACTGCTAAAACCGCAACGCCATGCTGATACGCGGGATGATTGGCGCTCAATGCCTGACAGAAAACCACGCGCCAGATAAAAGGTGGTAGCGAACCGAGGGGGGAGCTGCCCCGTCCCTCCCCTACTTGCCCGGCACGTCCGGCATCTGATAATTGATCAATGGTTGTTCAACGTTCATATGTGGCATAAAGTTGCAACGGCAAGTGCGTTGATCTGGGCCAGCGCTCATCCCGAGCCCGTTGGCCATTAACGAAATAATCCGTAGGGGAAAGGGAGTCATCCATGGCTGCTAGCAAGGTGAAAGATACCGTCGAGGAACTTCAGGCTCAGATTCGCAAGCTGGCTGAGCGCTTCGACAAGGAACGTGAGAAGCAGATCGCACAGTTGGAAAAGCAACTGGATAAAGTGCGAGACAGCCTCAACCAGCAACTGAAGCGCCAGCGCGAATATTTCGCCAAGCTGGAAAAACTCCAGGCCGAGTACCGTGAAAAGGCCACCAGCACCGTAAAACGTCAGCTTGACCGCGCCCGCAAAACGGCAGACGAAACCCGCAAACAGGTGGATGATTCCGAAGCCCGCAAGCGCATTCTGGAAACCGAGGTCAAGGTTCTTAAGGCCACCGCCAAGCAGGCCCACAGCCTGGCACGCGTGATCGGCCAGTACGAAAAGGACCTGGAAAAGCGCGCCAAGGAAATCGAGCGCAAGGTAGCGCCAAAGAAAGCGGCGAGCAAAAAAGCCCCGGCCAAGAAAAAGGCCGCAGCCAAGAAAGCGCCCGCTAAAAAAGCCGCTACCAAGAAGGCACCGGCCAAGAAGAAAGCTACCGCCAAGAAAGCAGCAGCAAAGAAGGCTCCCGCTAAAAAGGCGGCGGCGAAGAAAGCACCAGCTAAAAAGGCGCCTGACGCGTCTTGATTCTGGCCTCCATAAAAAAACCGCCTTCATGGCGGTTTTTTTTATGGCTGTTCACAGCCAGGAAATCGGTACCTTCCGAACCTCGCCGCATCCGGACACAGATTTCACCTGGTGCCCGGCGTTCCGAGCAATGGCTCCATCCCCGCCAGATAGCGAATCTGATGTTGATCGGTGTCACCGACCAGTTCGCGCAGATTTGAATAGGTCCGCAACCCGATTCGGTAGGCCTGCCCTGCCCGCTGGCAGCTTACCACTTCAGCAGAGACCCGTCGCAGGATCATGCCAGGCGAATAAAGATCAAGCTGCAGAATGCTGCCATTACTGAACTTGATTGGGGAGGTCAGGCCGATACCGTAGCGGTTATAATCAAGCGCCTTGGCCCGGGCAATGAAGCGCCACCCGCCAAACAGCCGGTAGCGATAGATGTCGATACGCATTTGCGTGTTGATTCGTGCCAGCTTGCGGCGGTTTGCGCCGCGCGTTTCCCTGCTATCCATCATCGAACCGTATAAGCATGTTGTCGAAGTAATTGACCACCGCCTTCCTGGCGTTGGTATCCATGGCTGTCAGGCCTTTGTGTGTTGCCGTGGCCGCAGCTTTACATATTGTAACACGAGCAGCAGACACAAGGGCACGGTTTACCCTGCCCAGCTGCAGACAGGAAACGGAATTATCCATAAAGTTTACCACTGCGCCCTCATTGATCGCCTGCATGACACCCAATAATGCCTCTATCTGCCCGTCGCCTTGCTGATACTCAAGAAACACCATGGACGCTTTTTCCGCCACGGCCGGATCCAACGGGTACGCCGCGTAAACCCTGCCGTTTAAGGTCTTTCTCAGGCTCCGGAAATAGCCGGCCAAGGCTTGCTGTTCTGCTACCGTGGTATTGCGAATCAGCCGTCCGACCAGGCTGTCGGCAGCCCGGTTAATCACCCTCATTGCCCCCAGAATCAGACGGGCCGCCGCGCCCTGTGTATTTGCGGCTTCGATGGGCCCCTTGAAGTAAACGGCTAACACAACATCAACAAACTCGGTGACCAGTAGCTCCAGTTCCGCAACATGGGAGGCTCCCGGCTCCCTCTCACATTGGTTCAGATACGCATCAAGGGCATCGCGCAGTGGCGCCGGGGCGGGAAAGGCGACGTGCAGGGTATTTTCATCCATACTTGAGAGACCGTATTAACAAAACGTCGGGGGCGGCTGAATACGCCTTTGTGCTTGAACCCGAAACACAACTGTCAGCAATCACAGGCACAGTTATGTTTACTGGCTCACCGTGGTTTGCCAGGAAGACACCGGAAAGCACATGGCAGTTTCACTGCCTCCAACAAAGCAGGAACACAGGGAAAGTGGCGAATCATACTGGAATATTCTCGCCGGGACGGCTGCTGTACTGCCTGGCTTTTATGGCGTGCCAGCCATTGGCCGCTCAGGAACCTTTTCCCGCCGAACTGCGGCCCGCTGAGGGCACTTACCGGGTAGTGGTCAATGGCATTCCTGTGGGTCTAAGCGCCACTATTCGCCTGGAAAAAGCCGAGCCAGGTTATCGTCTGCATTTCACTGCCCGCAACCGGCTATTCAGCCANGAAGAAAGCGCCCATTTCGACTGGCATAACTGCGAGGCCACCCCCTATCACTATCAACATGCCAGCACAGGCTTCGGGATGCAGCGGGGCGGCGAAATCCGCTTCGACTGGGACGCGGAACAAGCACTGGGCAGCAAGGCCACCTATGCACTGGCAGCGAACACCCTGGATGCACTCAGCGTAGCCATGGTTGCACGCTGCCATATGGCAAACGGCGATACCGCATTCAGTTATGCCGTTGCTGAGCCTGATGGAATGACTGACTACCACTATCAATCACTGGGCACGGAAGCACTGGAAACGCCTGCAGGGACCTGGCAGGCAACGGGGCTTGAGCGGGATTATGCAGAACGCGGCCGCCATTCCGAATTCTGGGCCGCCCGCGAACTGGATTACTTCATGGTGCGCATGGACCACCGGGAAAACCCGTTCATTCGCGGCCGCATCGAACTAACCGACTTCCGCTATCTGGATACACCCGAGAGCAGCACCGAACGCCAGGACGGCAACACCGTTACCAGCCGCTGAACCGCATCACCGACAACAGCGGCCTGCTCCTCCTCAAGCTGCCACCGGTAATTGTCCTGGTTATGACGGGCGCGGGCGGTCAGTCCGTCACGATTCTCTCCCCGGTCGAACTGCTGGCATGTCTCTGCAAATTGATGGATTGCCGCCACGTCCACTTTAGGCGCAATATCCGCCGGCAGGCTATCCAGCAAGGCACTGATACGAATGGCTGCCTCACTCAGTTCGACTTGTTTCTGATCAACCGCACGGCAGAGCACCTCAAGGCTATCGAGTATCTGCGTGTACTTCGCGGCACTTCGGCCCTCCTCCCCCAGAATCAGGGCTTTGCGGTGGCGCGCCATCCAGACTTTCCAGACCAGCAAACCGAGCACGGCGCCAATCAACAGTCCGATAACGATTGCCAGTACTACCTGCCCGGCCATGGCCATATCGAATTCTCCCGGAAGACGTGATCGAACCCTCCAGGGGCACACGCCTTCATCGATTATTTATCTTGGCGCCAAGTCGGCAGTTACCACTGCTGATGCTCAACACGGAAATGACAAATTTGCTTCATGAATAACGCATCATATCCACGTAACCATGATTGAAAATTGCCTGTCATCGCGCCATTGTACGTTCCACTGAGCGTACGTTCACACTATTCTCCGGAGGCCTATTGAACGCTGACCTGCCCGGGTGGCTCGCGCCACTGGCACAACAACTGGAACCCTGGTTGCCCGCACTGACTATCACCGGGGTGGTCATGGCTGTGGCGTCACTGGTGGCGCTTCCCTGGTTCCTCGTTCGGATACCGGAAAACTATTTTACCCAGGCGTATTCTCCGCACCAGAACCGGGGAGTCATTGCCTGGCTGGTGTGGCTGTTGCGCAACCTGCTGGCCATATTGTTGCTGTTCGCCGGCATCCTCATGCTGATCCTTCCCGGGCAGGGTCTGCTGACCCTTTTGATTGCCATCATGACCAGTACTTTTCCGGGGAAATACCGTTTGGAACGCGCTATCATGC
>NZ_LWFX01000078.1:0-1331 GCF_001635175.1 Alcanivorax sp. HI0083
CGGCAATAATCGCGTAGCCGGTAATCATGGCCAGGGAAGCAATCAGCTTGCCGAACGGCGTCTGCGGTGAAATGTCGCCATACCCTACGGTGGTAATGGTCACGATGGCCCAGTAAATACTTTGCGGAATACTGGAAAAACCGTTCTCCGGGCCTTCCACCACATACATGAGGCTGCCGAAGATAATAATCACCACGAATACGGAGAACATGAACACCGCGATCTTGCGGCGGGTGCGCACCAGGGCGATGCCAAGCTGGTTGGCTTCGCCCATGAATTTGGCCAGCTTCATGACCCGGAACACGCGCAGTACCCGCAGCGCCCGGATGGTAAGCAGGTAATTGGAACCGGGGATGAACAGGCTCAGATAGGTCGGGATGACGGACAGTAAATCCACCACCCCGAAAAAGCTGCGTGCATAGCGCAGCGGTCGGTCGCTGACCCAAAGGCGAATGGCGTATTCCACCGTAAAAAGCAGAGTGAAAAACCACTCCGCCGCGTACAACAGCACGCCATACTCTTCACGGATGCTGGACACACTGTCGAGCATGACCGCAATCACGCTTCCCAGGATCGCCCCGATAAGCAGCACATCGAACAGCTGCCCGGCTGGGGTATCGGTACCAAAGATAATGTGGCGCCAGCGTTGCCGCAGGGTTTCCATATTTGCGCTGAATCCTTAACCATGGATGAACAAAGACGGGCTCATTGTGTCTTGTTCAGACAATGATGACCACTTAGGCTCAAACTCTCCACATTGCAGGCGGGTGGCCTGAGCCATGGCTGTTAACAACAAGAAATATTACCCGGCGTTGAGCTGGCAGGGAAAAATGATCAACCGGGCGATCAAGGGGGCGGTGAAACCGGTGATTAGCCGTATCCGTTTTACTCGCCGTTTCATGAAATTCTCGCAACTGGGTTTTGATACGGTGACCCTGGCGTTACCGGTCCCGTCATCAGTACATATCGCCCGGGCCCACATGGGCGGAGTGCCTGGAGAGTGGTTAATAGCTGGGCGCAATGTACGCAGTAATCGGGTGGTGCTGTACTTTCATGGCGGAGCCTATTTTTTCGGCTCGCCGCGTTCCCACCGGGCCGTCACCTGGCGTTTAAGCCGTGAATGCCGGGCCAAGGTGCTGGCGCTGGATTATCGTCAGCCACCCGACTGGGCGTACCCGGCGCCACTTGAAGATGCGGTGCGTGCCTACAAGGCATTGCTGGATACCGGGTACCGCCCGGAGCACATTGTGCTGGCAGGCGATTCCGCCGGCGGCAACCTTTCCCTGGTGACCTTGTTGCGCTTGCGCGAGCTGAATCTGCCATTGCCGGCG
>NZ_LWFX01000079.1:0-908 GCF_001635175.1 Alcanivorax sp. HI0083
GCTTTGCCAGCACTTGCGCACCCTGGCCGACCAGCTGCTGGAGCAACTGGGCAGCCAGTCGTTAAGTGCCAGCGTCCGCGACCTGTTACGTCAGCATCCCCGCTGGGGCAAGGAAAAAGTGGCCGAGCAGATGGCCATGAGCGGCCGCCACCTGATCCGCAAACTCAGCGAAGAAGGCACCAGCTTCAAGCTGCTGCGCGATTCACTGCTGCAGGGCATGGCTGAACAGTCACTGAAGGAAGGGTCAAAACTCTTTGATATTGCCGACAAATTGGGCTTTTCCGATGAAAGCGCCTTTGCCAAAGCCTTCAAACGCTGGACCGGCATGACGCCGGCCCAGTTTCGTGCACAAATTTAAACGGCCAACAGCGCCTGTTCGATATCTGCCAGGATATCGTCCACATGCTCGATACCAATGGACAGACGCACCAGGTCTGCGCTGACACCCGCCTTTTTCAGCTCTTCATCATTCAACTGCCGGTGTGTGGTAGTCGCCGGATGGCACGCCAGAGACTTGGCATCACCAATGTTGACCAATCGTTTGATCAACGCCAGCGCATCGATAAAACGCGCTCCCGCCTCGCGGCCACCTTCTACACCAAAACTGAGAATGGACGAGGGCACCCCGCCATCCATGTATTGCTGCGCCAATGCATAATCCTTGTCGGTTTCCAGGCCGGCAAAATTCACCCAGCTCACCTTGGCATGGTCGCGCAGGTACGCAGCCACTTTCATGGCATTCTCGCAATGGCGTTCCATGCGCAGGCTCAGGGTTTCAATGCCCTGCATAATCAGGAACGCATTCATCGGTGACAACGCGGCACCCATATTGCGCAAGGGCACAACCCGGGCACGACCAATGAACGCGGCCTCACCCATGGCCTCTACGTACACCACACCGTGATAGC
>NZ_LWFX01000080.1:0-755 GCF_001635175.1 Alcanivorax sp. HI0083
GCATGGTGTTCAGTGAACAACAGGTTGCTGCCGATATTTACAAGGTGCCGTTGTTCCAGGAAGACGGCAAGTTTTCCGAACAGCGGTTCGAGCGTGAACTGCGCGCCCGCGGGATGAACCCGCAGAGTTACATCCAGGGGTTGCGCCAGGACATGATCAAGGAGCAGTTCCGTGCGGGCTTCATGCAGACGGACTTTTCGCTTCCTTCCGAGCTGAACGAACAGCGTCGTCTGGGGGAGCAGTCCCGCGACATCCGTTATGCGCAACTGGATATCAACTCGCTGCGCAAGCAGTTCAGCGTGTCAGACGAAGAGGTCAAAGCCTTCTATGACGAGAATCAGGGTGAATTCATGCGCCCTGAAGAGTTCAAGGTGTCTTACGTTGAACTGTCTGCAGACAAATATGCCGATCAGGTGAGCGTTACTGACGAGGATGTGAAGGCGGAATACGATGTCCGTAAATCCATCATGGAAGAAGCGGGCGCCGGTGACGCACCACGCCAGGTGTCACATATTCTCATCGAAGTGAACGATGACCGGGATCTTGAACAGGCGAAGGTCCGTGCCCGTGAAGCGGCGAAAGCCATTGCCGGTGGTAAATCCTTTGCAGATGCTGCTGCCCAGTACTCCGACGACTCAGGCAGCGCCCAGTCTGGTGGTGATCTGGGTGTGGTTTCCAAGGGGGCCTTGCCTGAAGAAATGGAAGACGCCATTGCCGAGCTGGCTTCTGACACCGTCTCTGCGCCGGTGGTAACG
>NZ_LWFX01000081.1:0-764 GCF_001635175.1 Alcanivorax sp. HI0083
CCAGGTAGCCAGTGTGGTGGCTGAAGAAACGGCAGATACCGGCGTGGACGCGGATACGTCTACTGCCGAGAACACCACCACGGTTATCGAGCCGGCAGAAACCGAAAGTGATATCGATCAGGATGGCATGCCGGACAGCAGTGATGATGATATTGATGGCGATGGCCTGCTCAATGAACAGGACAGTGCTCCCTATAATCCGGACCGCGACGGTGATGGTGTTGTCGATGGTGAAGATGCCTTCCCGGATGATCCGGCCGAAATCACAGACAGTGATAGCGACGGTGTTGGCGATAACAGCGACGCTTTTCCCCAGGACCCCAGCGAGACAGTAGATTCCGACGGTGATGGTGTTGGGGATAACGGTGATGCTTTCCCACAAGACCCATCCGAGTCACTGGATAGTGATGAAGATGGCGTCGGCGATAATATGGACGCGTTTCCGAATGACCCCACCGAAACCGTGGATAGCGATAACGATGGTGTCGGCGACAATGGCGATGTGTTCCCGAACGACCCCGAAGAAACCACAGATACGGATGAAGACGGAGTGGGCGACAACGGGGATGCCTTCCCCGAGGATCCCAACGAAACGATTGATTCCGACAATGACGGCGTGGGTGACAACAGCGACGCCTTTCCCAATGACGGTACGGAAACCTCGGATAGCGATGAGGATGGTGTCGGCGATAACAGCGATGTCTTCCCGGACGACCCGGCTGAAACGGTGGATAGCGATGCCGATGGAGTGGGTGACAATGGGG
>NZ_LWFX01000082.1:0-874 GCF_001635175.1 Alcanivorax sp. HI0083
ACCAAAACCGACCACCGCAATCACCAACAGCGCACCCATGGCGCTCAGGGCGATCACCCGATGATGGATGGCACGGTCCAGCAGGCGGCGATAAAGCACAAAGACCCTGCCGGCGTAAGGGTCTTCACCCTCCCCGTCCTGGCCACCCACATCCTTCTCGCTGAAGAACACATTGGCAAAAAACGGCACCAACGTAATCGCCGTCACCCAGCTGAGCATCAATGAAATCAACAGCACCCAGAACAGGGTATTGGTGTATTCACCGGTGGCGTCGTCAGACAGGCCAATCGGCGCAAACGCCATGATGGCAATGACCGTGGCACCCAACAGCGGCCAGACGGTCTGGCGGACAATCTCTTTCGCAGCCTCCAGTTTGGACAGGCCACGCTTCATGCCCACCAGGATGCCCTCGGTCACCACGATGGCATTGTCTACCAGCATGCCCAGGGCAATGATCAACGCCCCCAGGGAAATCCGCTGCAAATCAATGGCCATCATTTTCATGACGATGAAAGTGCCCAGAATGGTAAGCAGCAACACCCCGCCCATCAGGATGCCGGAACGCACCCCCATGAACACCAGCAGCACCGCAATCACAATGGCCACCGCTTCACCCAGGTTGAGCATGAAGGCGCTCACCGAGTTATCCACTTCTTTGGGCTGGTTGTAGACCGTCGCCAGCTGCATGCCGACCGGGCGCTGGTATTCCAGCTCCGCCAGGCGCTGATCCACCCGGCCCCCCACGTCCACCACGTTCACGCCGGAGGCAAAAGAAATGCCCATGGTCAGCGCCGGACCGGCATTAAAGCGGTACAGATGGTTGGGCACTTCCGCATAGCCACGTTCGATGGTGGCCACGTCGCGCAGGTAGACC
>NZ_LWFX01000083.1:0-876 GCF_001635175.1 Alcanivorax sp. HI0083
TAAAATCAGGGCGAAGCCCTGGATGTATCGGGGATTTATTCATGAAAAAACGGATCATTTCGGCTTTGGCTGTGCTGATGTCTGCCGCTGTGTGGGCGGATGCACCCTTGTCCAGTCAGATGGACTCCTACCTGGTCACTCACGAAAACGGCAAGGAAGTTGTTGTTGAAGCTGAGCAGGCCAGCCCTGGAGATATTGTCGAATACCGTCTTACCTACACCAATAATAGCGATCAGCCGCTTTCCGGCCTGGTAATCACCGGCCCAATCCCTACCAACACGGTTTATCTCAAAGACAGTGCTGCCACCCAGGTGAGCGCCGATTTCACCGTCAGCATTGATAACGGCGACAGCTTTCAGGCTGAGCCGGTAACCAAAACAGTCACTGGCGAAAATGGCCAGTCCAAGAACGTCGAGGTTTCTCCCAGCGACTACACCCAGGTGCGTTGGCAGCCGAAAGGCAGCCTGCAGCCTGACCAGGTGCAGCAATATCGCTATCGGGTAACGGTGCAGTAGCACCGGGAGAAACAGACGGGGGATCGAAAGATCCCGGGAAGTCTTGTGCGAGCGGCTTGATCGTCAGCGATCGGCCGCATGGGGAGGGGCGGACCGCTCGTGAATAACGAGGGGCCGCTCTCGCAAGGCTTTCGAAACCGAGGGTAATCCAAAACACAATCCATTAAAGGAATGAAGCCATGAAACATGCCTTCAACAAGGGCGTGTTGTCTTCGAAAATGGCCGCATCCCTTGTGTCTGGGGGTCTACTGTTTGCCGCAGGGCAAGCATGGGCGCTGACTGACGCAGGGACGGACATCAAGAACAAGGCAACCGTTACCTATGAAGATGCCAACGGCAACAGCTACTCCGCACAGTCCAA